>CAJCIF010000125.1 GCA_903970355.1 Actinomycetota bacterium | reverse complement strand
ACGACGACGAAGACAGTTGAGACACTCAATTCTGGATTAGGCTTGCCAAAATTTGATACACGCATTCAACACTTGCGTGAACAGCTCAATAAAGCAATAGCAAACGGCTGGATCTCATCAGCAGATGCAGTGGGTTTCAGCAACAGACTCAATGATTTGGGTGCTGTCCAAAATACAGCTTCTGCGGAAGTTCTCGAAAAGCAATTAAATCAACTCAACATAGATCTGTCCAATAAGATGAATCACTAGTTCTAAGGCATCGTGTTGGCAGAACGATAAGTATCGGTAGGGGCTGAGCGGTAAAAAGTCTTCTCAACCCTACCGTTTTGCGGTGGCAAATCCACAATACCGTTGGGTGATTGCAAACCAAAACCACCGTTGAGTATAAAATCAATCGGACTCGGAAACCAGTCTCCGGAAGAACTGGCATAGTACGGTCTGCTGATATTAAAGTGACCGTCTCCATGCAGTGATCTACTTAAGTCGTCACGGTTGTAATCGTATTGATCTTTCCGATTACTGTCCACGACGCGTCTGTCAATTTCATCGCGACGACGTGCTGGCTTCATGAAATCTTCGAGATCGGGTTCCTGTATAACTTCAGAATCAGTAAGTTTAAGCGACTGATGTATTTTGGTGAGACGATAATCTTTGGTGGCACGGCCGAATAACGGTTTTTGCAAGGCATTAGGTTTATTACTCAACGGTGGCATCGAATCCGAGTCGTCATGATCGGAAAATTCCTTCAACATTTTTCCAGATAAATCGGGTTGCTTAAAAGATGGTGTGCCAAAGCCACCAGCGTTATAAAGATTGGAACTATTAGAGTCCTGAGCGTGCACTGCTGTTGCGGTGCCCATGAACAGTGCAATTAAAAGAAGGACTTTATTCACCGGATCAAATTAGTGAGATTGTTGGGATTAATAGCATTCGCCAAAATTCCATTTGCGCGCGCTTCCGCTTCGGCCGCTTCAGTTGTCTTTCCTTGAGCTTGCAGAACACGTGCGTAATCTTTCAAGCATGCTGCCACCAGTGGATCTTGCGTGCCAACGGTTGCTTCGGTACTGGCCAGAGCCCATTTGTAAAAAGTACCTGCATCCTCCAGTTTACCTTCACGATAATAGAGGAAAGCTATGTCATTTAGAAGTTGGGCGGTTTCGAGATTGTTCGGACCGAGAGTTGTCTTTGCCTGGTTTAAAGATTGCTGGTACAACGACGCTGCTTGATCCGGTTTGCCCATTTCAGAATAAACCGACGCCAGTAGAGCGCGAGTTCTTATAACAATTAAGTTGTCGCTGCCATAATTGGATTCGTAAATTGACAAAGCGCGATTAAGCATAATCTGAGCATCTTCGTATCTCTTTTGAGTTATATAGAGTTTTGCCAGTCGAATCAGGTCGTCGGCTACCGAAGGATGATTAGGACCGAGGGATTTGATATCGATTGCAATCATGCGTTTGTACTGAGGCTCCGATTGCTCGTATGAACTATGTGATGAGAGAACATCACCCATCGTCTGGTAAATGGGTTTGAGATTTTCACTCGAAAAAGGTTCTTGCATTGTGCCACGCAGCATGACATTTTGCTCTACATCTGTTTGCGTCAAAGCATTTGTACTGGAACGCTGACTCATTTGCTGAGCCCAGGCAGAACCGCCAATTTTTGCCACTGGAGTAGAAGTGGGATGCACAGGATCTTTCAGTACTTCTTTTTGAAAATCTGAAACCAAGGCTTGCGGCGTGTTGTCTGTCTTGCGCAGCAAGTCACCGTAATCTTGCAGTGTATCTTCCAACTCTTTGCTGGCATCGAGTCCCGATTCTTTCTCTAAGATTCCGATCGCTTGTTTGTAATGCTGTTCGGCTTTTTTAGGATCGCCCAATGTTACTGAGGCATGTCCCATTTTGTGAAGGCTTTTTGCAACTTCCGGGCTGTACGGTCCGTAGTTTTTTTCGTTTATGGCAAAGGCTCTTTGATAGGATTTCATAGCGACGGAGACATCGCCTTCGGACTCATAAACTGAGCTAAGGGCAAGCAGTGTTTCAACTATTTTTGGGTTTGATTGTCCATATTTGCGTTCGAGCGATTTGAGCGAACGAGAATAAAGCCGTTTTGCTTCTTCCGGCTGATTTTCTAAAGTAAGTACATTTGCAAGTCGGTTCTGACATTTGACGACATCTTCTAGATCGTGCGGTTCGCCAGCCACTGCTTTAAGGGCAAGTCGAAAATCACTTTCAGCCTCCGCCAACCTTTGCAAGCTCAGCGCACTGTCACCCTTTGCTACATAGCCCTGCCATAGCGATTGACCTTCAGTAGCAAAAGCAGCACTGCTTAAAAGTACCGGCAAAACAACCAGGCAGAACAAAACTCTGCGCGGGCCCGTACGTTTGCTTAACTGAGACTTTTTCACGACGAAACCGAAATCATTAAACAGCCATTTTAGCAAATTTCAAGGTCAACTTTCCCTAAAATGAGCCATAACTTGAAATCACGACTTTCTCCTTGAACCGACACTGTGCTACCACATACGGTGCTATTTAAGCGATCGCAAGGCTCTTGACGTGCCCATAAAATATGGCTAAATCTGAAAGATTCGTAACCTCCAAAAGCCGCACCGACAGCGACAATAGCATTATCACATTCCTTCTTGCTTGAAGTGTTCTACAATACAAGCCGCTCTTCGCACGCGTTGGACCACATGTCAGCAGACAAATTCTTATCTGGATGTAACTCAATCATCCGTACGTTTCTCCTATTGGCATTGCTCTTCTTGGGAAGTGTGGGCCTGGCCCAAACCGCCTGGGGCGCAGGCAGAGAACTTGAGATTTCCGATGAGCAATTTCAGCCGATTAGACCAACAAAGGCTGTCACGATGCGTGAAGCGGTCGCAATTGCTATGCGAAACTTCCCTTCTATTGCAAACAGACAATTCAAATTACATGCTTCTTTAGCAAACGTCACACTAGCCCGCACGCAATTTCTTCCCAATTTCAATGTAGACCTGCAGGAGATGCGTACGACAACGAACGGCATCACCGGCACGGTTATGAACAACGTCTCCGGTATAGATGCTATTCCAATTGAATCTGGTATCCCGAGCCACAGCTCAAGGCTAAGCAGTGTTTGGGGAAGCAACCAGGGCGCCAACCTAAGTTGGCTCGTGGTAGATTTTGGACTGCGCAGTTCAAATGTAAAACTGGCTTTGGCTGATGCAAAAGTGGCCAGAGCAGATTTAAATCTCACCAAGCTTGATGTTGCATACGGAGCCGCCGATTCATATTTAACGGCCGTCGCTGCCAAACAAACAATCAGGTCAACACAAGCGACTTTAGATCGCATGGTTGCGGCAAATTTACTCGTAAAAACCCTCTACAGCAAAGGACTGCAACCAGGGGTTGACGCTGCCCGTGCCGATTTCGATGTTTCGGAAGCGAAGATTGATCTAATTAAAGCGGAGCAGGCAACGAAATTGGCCCTTGCCGATCTCGCCGAGCAGATGGGCACAGCCAATGCCGATATTGAGGTGGTTTCAGAACCCCTTATTCGCAGCCCAATAATCAACAATCGCATGGGCCCTTTTGATCTTACTTCGCACCCAATTGCTCTTTTCAAAGAAGCGGCAGTCGAGAGATGGCAAGCGAAAGTTCATTTAATTGATCGCACTTATTATCCACATTTGTGGTTCAACTCATCGATGTGGGGAAGAGGCAGTGGTGCAACCGGAGAATCGCGCCCGGTCGCAGGCGGGATATTGCCGCAAGCAGCCAATTACATGGTTGGTTTTACTCTTAGCCTGCCCGTTTTGGAAATTTTTCCTCTCAAGGCAGAACGAAAGGCTGCCCTCAATAATGAACTAGCCGAAAAAGCTGATCTCGATTTAGCAATTCAGATTCTGGAAAGAAGGGATGCAAGAGCACGAATCATGCTCGATGAGTCTCGTCGAATCGCAAGGGAAACGCCAACCCTGGTGCAAGCGGCGCGCGAAAACGAAATCAAAATGGTTGAACGTTACCGCACCGGTTTAACCAATATGGTTTCGGTTGCAGAAGCGGAACGTGTCCTGGCTCGTGCTGAAGTGGAAGATGCGATTGCGCAGATTGAAGTATGGCGATCTGTCCTTGCTCTTGGTTACGTGCAAGGAAATCTCAACCCGTTCCTTTCACTCGTTGCTATTGCCGAAGGCCATGCGCCCAGAACTTTTTAGAGACAAATAAAAGGGAGTACTAACTAAATGTGGCTGATCGCAATAGCGATGAAAAGACCGATCACTGTGGTGGTCGCCATTCTTAGTGTGATTTTGACTTCAGTAATGGCCCTGCAAGGCATGAAGCAGGACATCTTCCCCGATCTTAAAATTCCGGCAATTTATGTCATTCAAGGTTATGGTGGCATGTCGCCGGAACAGATGGAAGGTTACCTTACTTCCAGTTACGAGCTCTTTTTCTTATACGTGCCTGGCATTGAGCATATGGAATCCCGTTCGATCCAGAACGTAGCCATAATCAAGATCTTCTTCCAAGCAGACACAGATATGGCAAGCGCTATGGCAGCCGTTGTTGCCATGGCAAATCGTGCCACCAGTTTATGCCCACGCGGAACTTACAACCCATTTGTATTGAGGTTCGATGCAGGCAGTTTGCCTGTCGGCCAACTTGTACTTTCATCACTAACAAAATCGGTCAGGGAGCTTGAAGATTTAGCCTATGTGCGAATTAGACCCTTGCTCGCCACGATTCCCGGTGCCGAAGCACCACCGCCATTCGGCGGCAATATAAGGTCGATTGTCATCAACGTGGATGCCAACAAACTGAGGCGATACAACATCTCAGGCGATGAAATAATAGAAGCAATGTCCACCGGCAACGTAGTATTGCCGGCCGGTAATGTACGCACTGGCGATTATATGCGCATTGCACCGGTTAATACCGACCTGCCTGACATTCACCAGTTAGATTACCTGCCAATCAGAACCGGTCCAGGCCCTCAGATATTTATAAGGGATATCGGCAGCATTGAAGATTCTGAGGACATCCTGGCTGGCTATGCCTTGTTTCAAGGACGCAGAACCGTATACGTGCCGGCTGTAAAACGTGCCGATGCTTCTACTGTCTCGGTTGTAAATGCCCTGGAAGATTCATTGCCGCGCATGCAGAACGTCTTGCCCCCAGATGTGAAAATAAGCTACGAGTTCGATCAATCGAAATATGTTCGTGAGGCAATCACGGACGTTTTTCATGAAGGATTGCTGGGCACCATTTTGCCCGGTTTGATGATTTTGCTCTTTCTGCGCGATCTTAGAAGCACCGCTGTAGTCGTCATGACCATTCCCTGTTCGTTATTGACGGCCGTTGTCTGTTTATGGCTTTGCGGTCAAACAATAAACATTCAAACACTAAGCGGCCTCGCTCTGGCAATTGGAATTTTGGTTGATGAATCAACAGTGACAATAGAAAACATTCACAGTCACCAGGCCATGGGAGAACCGAAAAATCGAGCTGTTTACGAAGCCTGCGTAGAAACCATGGTGCCAAGACTTCTGGCTATGCTTTCCGTCGTCGCTGTGTTTGTGCCGTCCTTCTTTATGGAAGGCATCACACAACATTTATTTGTTCCTCTTTCTATGGCGGTTGGTTTCGC
>CAJCIF010000124.1 GCA_903970355.1 Actinomycetota bacterium | reverse complement strand
TGTGCTCTTCCGATCTATAACCGTCATAGTCCAGACAATCGTTCGGGTGGTGGCAATGCCGACATCCTCAGCACCACCACGAGTGTGCAGCCCGATCGCACAAGAAAAAATAATAACGATGGTGGCATTCAAAAAGGATTTCAGAAAGTGAACGGTGAAGTCACGATCGAGAATTGTTTGTTTGACGGAATCGAGAAAAGTTGCCGGCGGAACGTTTGCGGCCGAATGCGCGATCATAATTCCGGCTACCAATCCGATAGCCATCGCATAGACGGATAAAATAGGCATCATCATGACACCCGCCAGATAGCGGGGCACAACTAAAAATTGGACCGGGCTGACTCGCATTACCTGGAGTGCATCTATCTGTTCCGTGATCATCATGGTTGTCAGTTCGGCAGCAATTGAAGAGCCTACTCTTCCGGCCACTATGACTCCAGCAGTAATAGGGCCGATTTCACGAACAAGAGCTAGCGAAACAACGCCGCCAATTGCTGTGTCTGCCCCAAATAGGACAAGCTCACGTGCTATTTGAAGCGACATGGCAAAGCCGGTGAAAAGCGCCGTAATACCCACGACCATGAAGGATTTGACACCAATCATGTCGCACTGGCGCCAGACTTCTTTCCACTCAATTTGACCGCGCAGAATAAAGCCGTAGGTTCTGATCAACAGCAGCACGCATTGCCCGATTAGTTGGACGCCCTGCGCGAATTGCTCTTCGAGAAAAAAATATGGTGCGAGTGCTTTCTTAGTTCTTGATGAAGCCGTCATTGCTCAATTTTATGTCCTATTCGTCTTCTTTTCAGCGTTTTGCAGTTCACTTTGTTTCAAAAGGGGAAAGAGCTAGCGTATAACATGGCAATTACGGTAGTAAATTTTATAATGTAGCGTGTAATGAGCACTCAAAAAGACGACGGCAGTAAGAAAACCCTCTTCGGGAGTCTGGGCATCCTTGGCGTAGTTGCCCTTAAATTTAAATTCTATATTTTTGCGGCCTTTAAGGCCCTGACGTTTATCAAGTTCGGTTGGTTGCTGAGCCCACTCTTGAGTATTGGACTATACACAATGCTCTGGGGATGGCAGTATGCAATCGCCATTGTTTTGCTACTTTTTATTCACGAAATGGGACATTGGATCTGGATGAAATGCCTTGGCTTGCAGCCGAAGGCGCCTGTTTTCATACCTGGTTTTGGTGCCTATGTAGCCATGACAAAATTGCCTCCCGATCAAGCTACTCATGCCTGGGTGGCTCTGGCTGGACCTCTGGTAGGTGGAGTGGGGGCCGTAATGCTCTTTTATGCAGGTATTCAAACTGGCAACCACTGGATGACAGCTGCCGGGAGTACAGGCTTCTTTCTCAATCTTCTCCAGCTTGTTCCGGCCAAACCTCTGGATGGCGGTTTTGTTATTCAAGCCGTCTCCAAGTGGCTATTGATACCGGGAACAGGATTGTTATGCGCTCTAGCTGCGATGTTTCAATCTATTCTCTTATTGATAATTGCGGGGATTTCCTTTTTCTCGCTGCTCAAACAATTCCTCAAACGGCAACCAGTTGATGCATATGGCGTGCCAATTGTGCCAGCCGATCAACAAACACCTGCAACCGTACCGCAGCGCATACTGATTGCCATTGCTTATTTAGGACTGGCAGGAATGCTGGGATATTTGTATTGGCTGTCCACGAACGAACTAATTAGTTTCGTTCCAAAGCAATAACAGGCACCACTGGCGATACCACACAATATTATTGGACTGTTTTCTAGTTGCAAAGCTTCTGCAAATATCTAGGAGAATTACTAGATTTCTGTCAGTAGAAAGACGACAGCACAATCGGGCAATGCCAAATAGTTTGTTCACGTGCGCCTTAGTAACGTAGCAGCATGGCATTGCCATGCCCCATTTTCCTAACGCCACATAGGCTTTTACGAGGAATGCGAAATGAGAATAAAGCACGCGCTGTGCCTTGGTCTATTAATTGTCGGCTGTGCACAATCGGTTTCCATGCAACCGGGATTTTCCGAAACGGCTGCCATCAAAAGCAATGCCTTTACGATCGGAAAAACAGTTACGAACGGCAACCTTACTGTCTATTTTATAAAGGGCAAAAGCAGTCTAGCCGGTCAAAACATGGTTACGCTTCAAGAAGCGATGGCCAAAAGGTACGTAAAAGTAAGTGAAACAGGAGATGTGAACAATCTCGCTGTTGAAAATCTATCAAATAATCTTGTCTTTCTTCAAACCGGCGATATCGTAAAAGGTGGCAGGCAAGATCGCACCATGCAGTACGACATGATTTTACCGCCCCATTCAGGGCGAATTCCTCTGCCGGCATTTTGTGTGGAACAGGGGCGTTGGGAAGGGCGCGGCAGTGAATCTTCCAATTCGTTTTCAAGCTCAAATTACAGCCTTGGCGGAAAAGAACTCAAATTAGCGGCCAGAAAAGCGGGCGATCAGCAAGCCGTTTGGCAAAAGGTTGCCCAATCCGAGAAGCAAATAGCGATCGCTGCTTTGCCACCACCTTCAGCTTTGCCACCTCCTTCAGGTTTGGTACCGCCTCCAATGCCTGGGGCCTCTTATAGTGGTGGAGGTTTGGCAGGAATGGCGGCAGCAGCTGCCAGTGTGCTTGCCAGTCCCAGCGGCAGTTACGAATTGACTGTTGAAAACAAGGCAGTTGCAGCGGCGACAAGCAAGCGAGTAAATGAGCTTGTGCATGCACCCGATGGTGACAAAGATGTAATCGGCTATGCATTTGCAATTAACGGCAAGTTGAATTCAGCAGACATTTACGGATCGAATGATCTTTTTTCAAAAGTCTGGCCAAAGCAACTTAGAGCGGCTGTTGTGGAAGCCTTAGAAAACAAATCTGCAGTCGCAGCCAAACCGCCTGCTCCCCTTGATGTTGAGAAAACTATTCGACAAGCGGAAGGAACTGTTACCAAACGAAAACAACAAAGTAATTCCCGAACGGATGTCATAGATCGCGAAGACGACAAAAACCTGCTGTTTGAGACGGTCGACAAAGCTACCGGGAATTGGGTCCACAAAAATTACTTTACAAAATTCTGAACCCACATTCTCGTTGCACTATAATCTCGTATCCTCACGTGATTGCGAGTTCGAGATGAATCTAACTGAAGTAACGATTGGCCACACACCTGATGCCGATGATGCATTTATGTTCTATGCCTTGACGCAAGGCATAGTTTCATCCCCCCTGCTCAAAATCGAACATGCAATCAAAAGCATCCAGCTATTGAATGAAGATGCTCGCAATGGCAAATACGAAATGTCAGCTTTATCGTTCGGTGCATTTCCGGCTGTGAGCGAAAAATATTCGCTCATGTCATGCGGAGCTTGCATGGGATTCAAGACCGGGCCGATGATTTTAGCAAAACAACAATACGAGCTGAAGGATCTAAAAAACGTAAAAATTGCGGTGCCTGGCAAACAAACTACCGCCTATCTAGTTCTTCAAATAGCGCTGCCTAACGCCGATACAGTTGTACTTCCATTTGACCAGATTGTACCTGCCATAGAGAAAGGTGAAGTGCAAGCTGGTCTTGTTATTAGTGAAGCGCAATTGACCCACGAACGATTGGGACTGGCAAAGGTTGTCGATCTTGGAGCCTGGTGGTATGACGAAACACAACTGCCTTTGCCACTAGGTGGCAATGTCTTCAGGAAGGATTTACCCGGGCGAACAAAATCTGAATTGACGCGAGTGTTTAAAGAATCAATCCGTTATGCGTTATCACACCGTGAAGAAGCGGTGCAATTTGCCATGCGTTATGCGCGCAGCATGGATGTTGATGAGGCGCTCGACTTCATCGGACGCTATGTGAATGAATTCACCGTGGATTATGGTGAAGTTGGACGTTTGGCAGTTGAAACTTTATATAGAAAAGCATTTGAGAGTGGCGCTTTACAGACGATCGTCAATTGCGAGTTCGAAACGACTGCAGTTTGATTCTTAAATCTCCGGCCCATACTAAACAAATCCGCATAATTTACTATATACATGAATAGACTGGGAGAAAGCAGAAGGAGCGGTGGTTGACGCCGCCTCCCGCTTTTGTAGGAATCTCCTCCAACAGGTTATTTAGCGCGATAAGCGATCTGGCCTCCGGTGTACACTTCTTGCACTAAATGGGAGGCTCCAGCAATGCAAAGGACGAAAAGCTCCTCTGCCGGCGTAGAGCAGTTGCGCATGCGTTCAGGTAAGTATGTTTCACGGGCTGGGTTCAAGACTGTTATGTCTGCAGCTCGGCCAGAAAGGAAAGAGCCCGCTACATCCCCCAAGCCAAGAGTTTCTGCACCTGCTTGAGTAGCGAGATAAAGGAGCTTTGTGCCAGACAGACGATATGCAAGTTTGGGATCGCTTGCATGAAGAATCATCTGGCAGCCATAAGCTCGTTCTAACTCCTTCAACATGGATAGTCCGGTACCACCAGCGATATCAGTACCGATGCCGAAAGGAATGCCCGCTTCAACATATCTCCGCATCGGAAAGTGGCCGCTGCCGAGAAAGAAGTTTGAAGACGTGCAATGTGCAACTCTGCATCCCGTCCTTGCCATAAGAGCGACCTCCTGCGGGGTGGCGTAGATAGAATGCGCAAATAGCGAGCGAGGGCCGGTTAGTCCAAAGCGACGGTACACCTCCATATAGCTTTGCTTTGGAAAGAGTTCCTTAGTTTTCATCCACTCCACCTCGCCTGAATTTTCATTAGCGTGAGTGTGAAGACGGTAATCAGGAGATTCGGCAAGAAGTTTGCCGCAAACTCTGAGCATTTCCGGAGTACACACCGGTGCGAACCGTGGTGTCACTGCGTAAAGAGCCTTGCCGCGTTTGTGCCATTTTTTGGCGAGAGTCCGGCTCAGAGTATAGGCTTTTTCTGGTGTGAGACGAAGCGCTTCCGGAATGTTGCGATCGGAGAGATTCAGCCCCATTATGACGCGGATCCGCCTGCGCTCGGCTTCGAGAAATGCTTCTTCCATGGCTAAGATGAACTGCGAGCCGAAGACATTCGCCGTTGTCGTCCCGCATTTGATTAGCTCATCAAAGAACACCTTTGCGGCTTGTTTGGCGTAGAGAGGATCTTTGTAACGTGCCTCCTCCGGAAAGGTGTAAAGGTTTAGCCAGTCCAGAAGCTGTTCGCCATAGCAAGCGATCATGTACACCTGAGGATAATGTACGTGACAATCGACAAATCCAGGTATCAGATAGCAGCCGGTTCTGTCGATGATGCGTGCTCTGGGATGACGGAGCCTCATTTGCTTGAAAGACCCGGTCTCGACGATCGTTCCTAACGCGTTAACGACGATTCCGCCATCTGGAAATGCATGAAGGGCGACCTCGTCTCCTATTTTGAAAGGGCTATATGGGACGTGAATTGCATAACCCCGATAAATTTCCACATCGAACTCCTGCGCATTGCGCATAGTGTGTCGCTCCTCTCTTTG
>CAJCIF010000123.1 GCA_903970355.1 Actinomycetota bacterium | reverse complement strand
TTTCTAAATTAATTCAAGAATTCTGAGTAGTGAATAATTCCCCCTGGAAATGCATGTTAATGACCAGAATTGGGAAGAACAAATTTTGAGTAGAAGTCTTTGACGTCGGCAGTCTTCAAATTGTTGACAGACTTTGCACGTTCAACCGGATCAGATGGACAGAAGTGTGAAGTGGACGAGGCTAGATTTCGCATAAGGGCGCGTTGCACTTTCGCCTTGGTGGAATCTTCCGCTTGCGATATAGCCGACAGCACTTCCTGCCTTGCTTTATCCAGATCTGCGTCATTGAACCGCGGCTCCTTAATTGAGGAAGCAATACGACTCAATTGCGGGTTCAAATCTTTCGAAAGAAAACGTGACTGAAAGGAAATGTTATCTATTGAGGAATCAAACCTCACCATTGCCCGTGGTGGCATACCCAGGTCGTCCTGCTCGGCAATTGCCTGTTGCTTGGTTGCCTTTGCACTGCCGCTGTTAAGCAGGGCAGTAAGAAGTGCAGAAACGCCTTTGCGATCGGGTGTTTCGAAAGCGCTTCCTGCTTTCGTTGTCCCATAAACTTCTACTAGTGGACTGAGATGGCTTTCAATGACGATTACATTAACGCCATTTGAAAGCGTTTTCTTGAAGATGTCACGTAAATTAGCGTCGGTGCTACCGACTACGATTGGCGTTTTTGCGGGTGGGTGTTCTGATGAAGCAGGTGCCGCACTGGTTGTTTTGGAGCCGGTAACGCTAGTTGCTTGTGCAATGAATTCCGGACCGATTGCACCATCACGTATCTTGTATCCAGCCGTAATTATGTGAGCTCGAATACCGTTTTGATCTTGGCCATTCTTCAGGTTCATATAAAGTTTGGCCAGACTCTCCGGTACTTTTATACTTCCTGTTGTTTGAGGGGAAGCTTTAGGAACCGATGGTGGAGTAGGGGCATTCGATGTTAATAAACCAACCACTCTGCCATCGTTATTCAAATAGCGATTGGCCACTCGTTGCAGATCAGCAGCATTTACTGCTCGCAATTTGTCCGGCCATGCATATGCCATAGCCCAAGTTTGCAGGCTGTCAAAGAAGCCCAGGTGGAATCCTGCTCTATAAGGACCATCTGCTTCCGAGAAGAAATCAAATTCTGCCTGGCGTTTCGCTCTGGCTAAGTCTGAATCTGAGCATATTTGAGAATGCAATTGGCTAACTAATGCATCGCCACCCTCAAGCACTTTCGGCAAAGTTGTACCGGGCAACGCAGTTAGTGTAAGCAAGAACAAACTTGGATCGCGCTTCATTTCAAAAACTGCTTGGGCAGAGCTGCAAACCTTCGTCTCAACTAACTGTTTCCGCAAGCGTCCAGACAACTGTGCATTCAACAATCGCTCCAGCACCATCATTGCCGGAGCATCAGGATCGGAAAGTGCTGGGGCGCGATACGCCACCACAACGCTTTCCTTCTTAGTATTTGTCTTGAGGACGACGCGCCTTTCCATGTTCACATTACGCGGAATAGCTCTCACAGCTGCAATCGTTCCAGCAGACTTTGGAAGAACAGCAAAATGCTTTTTCACAATTGCCAACGCCGTTGCAGTTTTTAAATCACCCGCTAAAACTATCGTAGCGTTATCGGGATGGTAATAGCGATCGTAAAAGTTGCGAGCATCTTCATAAGTAAGCTTTTCTACATCGGATTGCCAACCACTCGGCGGTGTTCCATAAGGATGTTGTCCGAAGGCAGTGGCATGGACTTCTCTGTTTAATAAGGAAAGTGGATCTTTGTAATCTTGATCGAATTCACGAGTCAAACTATTCACTTCGCTCTGTACTTCGGCTTTTGTGAATTTGGCTCCGCGCATTCTTTCCGATTCTCCGCGCACGGCGAGCTCGTATTTTGTGGAGGGAAGATTCGTATAGAAAGCGGTGAAGTCTTCACTGGTAAAGCCATTAAACTGTCCACCATTGGCAACAATCATTGCTGCCAGCTCGTTCTTTTTAAATATTCCGATGTTCTGAAAAAGCAAATGCTCAACAAGGTGGCTGACACCAGTAACACCGGGCACCTCATTGCGTGAACCGGCTCGATACCACATCATGCAGGAAACCACTGGGAAAGAATGTTCTTCCAGGATGACAACACGTAGTCCATTGGGAAGGATGAACTCTTGAGGAACAGCTTGCCCGTTCTGGTTAACTACAATTTTTGTAGCCGCCACCGTCGGCGATGTCACAGTGGCGGAATGCGCTGCCGGTGTGGAAACTTTTGCCGTTCCAGTTACAGGAGTTTTACCGGTTGTGATCGGGCCATTAATAGGAACGTGTTCGTTTATGCCCTTGCTTGGCTTTAAAGTTGGGGCCGGAGTTGTTGATGAACTGTCTATTTCCTGAACATTAGCATCAGAATTGCCCGCAACTCCAGGGGTTCTACTTGTAACATGGACAAGTAGAAACAGAATTGCAATGACCGTCAATTCATTCAGGACACGCCAACCGCTGCGCCTGAGGTTTATTCGATTATCCATATTCTCGCTCAGAGCGGACTTCACCGCGACCGAAGTACTCTAGCACACACGCCCGGCGGACTGTGCGGGCATGCCAAGTTGAACGTAATGTACTTTAAAGAAGTTTGCGAAAACGGAATCGCCCAACAATTCGAACTACCCACGCAATGCGACGTACACGAATTTACTTGACATCCCCGAAGCGGCTCTATTAGCATGCTAAGATAGACCTGCTTGATTCTATTGAAGTAGAATTCTTGCTATGGCAGGCGTCGCCAAGTGGTTAAGGCCCCGGATTGTGGTTTCGGTACTCGGGGGTTCGAGTCCCCTCGTCTGCCCCATTTTTGTCCCATAACCCTTACTAGCACTGCCTTTTAAGGATCGGGTTGCCAGCATAATTTCGGATAAGCACATTCCAGATTCGGTCTAGGTGCTTATCAATCGGTTTACCGCTTCGGTTGGTAAACACATAGCCATCTATCGATTTAACATTTTGCTTCTCAATCCTTATTTAGCGCCTGCACCACTCGCGGTGCCATCGGGATATCACGCTGGCTAGCTTTCGTCTTGGGCAGTCCCTCCTTGCCGCGAACTTCCATTTCTAGGGGACATTTTGTTGCCGCTGAAAGGCATGGTATTCCCGATTAAATTTGACCTTGCCAAGCATTGCAAGAACCAACCCCAGCACGGTAATTTATAGATGAGTCAGGCCCTTTGGTGGCGGGGGAAGAGTCGTGGCAAAATCCAATTTGGTGTGGCGATTATTTAGCCTCTTTACGTTTCTAGCGACTTTACCTGTCCATCTGCAACCCGCTCAAGCAAACGGCCTCGTTGGGCCACACTTGTCTGTGCCTTCTATTAAAGCAACAGCAACCCCAATCCATGTATTGCAGGTATTGAAGCCATTAGCAGCCGGTCGATCAGGCAACCAACAAATGACAGGACTGTATAAATCGGTAGTTACAAAAGGCGTTGTTGCTGGACTTAATCAAGTCACTTCAGGTGGGATCCTCACCAATGGAGTCCTTACAGGACAGCTGTACGGCATAGGATATGGACAGCCAGGACAGTGGGTTAATGAAGGTTCCTGGGTGGTAACTTTTAGTGGCAGTCAATTTAACATTGGCGGTCCGGGTGGAAACACTCTCAACATTCCGGCCACACCAAACTTCCTGCAGTTTGCCAATCAGCCGGCGCCAACTGTACCTATTCCACCAACGGTAATGAAAGCAGAAAATAGACTTGCTGCAATTCCTATGTCCGGCTCAATGCGTGTTCAACAGTCAGTGATCACTGGTATTACAAAAGTTTCAGTTCTCCAAGGCAAGCAGTTGGCTCCCCTTAGCGGCGGACAGCTCGAAGGCACATTTTTTGATAACACCGTCCCCGGTGCCTCTTATCCTTATTCACCGTTTCTTTTTGTTTTTGGCAATAATCCGCTCAACACTTCCCCCGTCCCCTCAATTCCAATGACGCCCAGTACGTTCAATAACTACCTAAATTACGGCAGCGTAATCAAGAATATTTCGAGCGGCCAATTTTTCAATTCATGGTACGCCAATACTCCTAACCCAAAGCTCAGCTTCGGTGGTTATTTTCAGGCTGTTGGAAACAATCAATTTAACGTCGGGCCAACCTACCAACTTTATGACTTAAGGAACCAACCCAGCTTCATTCTGTTTTAGTAGCTACTCAGTCACGCGTATCAATTACTCGAATTTCCTTAGCCCACTCTTGTTGCTATGGACTATTCTTGATCTGTCGTTCCTAACAGGAGCATTTTCATATGACAACAAGAAGAGCTGTCGGAGCGTACCTGAATGACGGAGTGCCAACCGGGTTAGCTAATCAACGACTTATCGTTAACTGGTGTAGTGCAAACGGAGTCGAACTGATTGCCAATCATCCGGTAGACCAGATGGATAGTGTGGTTGGTGCCATCCGAGAAGATAGCCAAAACGCAAATTTGATCGTGCTAGCTGGCTGGGAAGACTTCGCTGAAGATGTGGGATTCGAGCTTGGGTTGCCTGTACAGAACGTTTAGACATTTTGAGTAGCTCATCCAGCGTTCGTTTGTCCGGATTGATTGTTGCAGTTGGAACCGGAACTTACTCTCGAATTCAAGCGTCGGAGAGGCCAATAACGCATATAAAATTGCAAAGGAAGTATCCAATGAAGGGCCAAACCATAATCACTTTAGGTGTTCTAAGCCTGTTCGGTATGGTAGTACCGGCCGCATACGCTGATAGCTACTCCACGGTAACGACAACCCAAGAACTCGCTCCAGTATCTGAAGTCCGGACAACAACAGTAGACAGCGCACCCATCACAGTAGTGCGCGAAACTCCTGTTATTGTCGAACCGGCGCAAACCACCACCATAATAGAGAAGAAAAAGCATCATCATTTGCTAAGCCTTCCGTTTGTCCACGTAGACTAGATTCTTGAAGTAGGAGCATGGCAGCACCATGCTCCTATAAATGAAAGGAAACATATGGATATCAGGAAGTACATGTCTGAAGAACTCACATTCCTTCAGAATTTGGTGACGGAGCTGGACGACAACATCACAATTTGGTTCCCGGACACGATTCTTGATAAAACGGATGTGATGTTCGCAGCTTTCAATAATCGCTTCGCTATAGAGGATTTCCTAATTCGTCATGCAAAGCCAACTGCCAAAATGAAGGTTGCCTTGAAGAAGTTTTTGAAAATAAGAATGAAGTTTCGGGAAGATCTCGAGACTTTTCTAATAGTAGGCGTTGAGGATCCGAACCTTCACACGGCCGTTGGCATCTTGCGACTCGCAGTATCCAAACACATCGAATATCTCAAAAAGGAATTTGAACCGAATTTCGTTGATCGAATTTCATCTGACCAAATGACAATCATGTCGCAGCCATCTGATCGAGTAGATCACTCGGAATCATTGCAGATTACTCCTCCGGCGAATTACAACGTGACTAAGCTTCCCGGCGTTTACGTACGTCAATTGAAACGAAACAGTTAAATCGCTAGCTAAGTTTTCGGCAGCAGTCGCTATATGTTAGTGACGAGGATAAGTTTTCACAACAGGAGCAATTTTGCGCTTGTGCGCTTTAACGGTTGGCTTACCGTTCCTCGCTGCAAAATTGATTTCTTTTGAGTAATTTATTGTGCCGGCTTTGTTAGTCGTAACCGCAACTGTTTTACCCGAAGCGCTGCCAACCGTGCCCAGCACGAAGAAAAGTGTAAGAGCCCAAAATAATGATCTTGTCATGACAATACTCCCCAAGGCGAGACTTATTCATTGTATTCGATTCTGTGCCCGCTCACCAAAAGTCTTATCTGAACAGTTGATGCAGCGATACCAGAAATGGTGGCTTTTCGTTTAGAAAGGCTACTTTTGAAAGGCACTATTTGCGGTGTCAAATGAAAGAGTCCTGTAGTTTGCAAAGGAAAAACACATTGGTTGGTCGGCGAAGAGCAGCAATCTATGTTTTAAAGTACACATCACCCAAACATTAACTATTCTCTCGGGCACGCTCAGTCCCTTGTCTCCAGCAACGGTGCCATGCTCAACGAAAATGAAGTGGTTTCTTGATCCCAAATAGGACTATGATGGCCTTAGATCGGGCTGATATCTCGGCCAAACAATTGAATTTGGGCGACATAAGCCGTGCCAATCACCTCATCTGACATCGAACAGTGTGGTGAATACAGTGTGTGCTCAAATCTTAGCTTTGCTTGAAGACGATGAACAATCGAAAATCGTCATTGAGTCCCTGGAGCAATCCGGACATAACATTGAAAGATCACCAAATTTCAGAGAAGCCATCGCCTTCTTAGAAAACAGAAGTGTTGTGCTGATTATCTCCGATGTTCATTTAGCAAATGGCGGTAATGTTTTTGACTTCCTGATATGGGCTAAACGAAATCCATTAACAAGCAACACTCCATTCATTCTGCTCAGTTACCAACCCACGGTATTGGCAAAGCATCTTGAGGATGGTTTAAGGACAACTGCGAGACTATTGGGAGCCACGTCGTACATAACGACAGATCGTTTCAAAATAGGCGAGTTTCGCAGGCAAATTGATTCCCTGCTACCGGCAGCTGAAAAAGATGGCACTCAAATTGAAAAGCCTGATCCAACACATACAAATACTAAAGGGTGAATAAAATGTTCGCAAAAATACTAGTGACGATGGAACATGAGAGCCAAAGAAAGCTCATAGGCGATTGTCTCCAGCGTGTAGGTCATGAATTGACACTGGTTGATACTTTCCATAACGCCATGGAAACTCTGAGAAGCGCTGACTTTGACCTAATTGTCTCCGATGTTCATTTACAGAACGGCGGCAGTGTCTTTGATTTTCTTCGGTGGGTGAAAGGCGATCCCCACATGGCACCTATACCTTTCGTTTGTTTTAGCGCCGAACCTCCTGAAGTTGGCCCATATCTGGCGGACGGAGTACGCACTGCAGCGCGGTCTCTGGGCGCGGCTCGATACATAACAATGGAACATTTCAATGGACCCCTATTTTTACACGAAATCGAATGGTTGATTCCACAGAAGACAGTGGGAAGCTATTATTGCGGTACTGATGGTAATGGTAATGATGATGATCACCATGGTCACAACGTTAAAACAGAAAAAGCAATCTAAAATACTCAACATGCAGTCTCAATAAATGGTGCTGAATATGGTGCACATCACAATGCAGAGGCTGGCATAAGTCACGAGGTACATGTTCTCCCTTGTTGCAGCGTTTGTGTGCTACGATTCCTCATTAAAGCGCGAATGAGCAGTATTGCTCGTGTCGACCTGCTTTTTCCAACCAGGAGCCGCTGCGCAGCGGGCCGGTTGCTCCAGGATTTTGAAATTTGCTTATTGAGAACACTTTGAAAGACCGAATACGGTTTGCTGCATTGCAACGAAAAAACATATTCGCAGACCAGCCTCTGCGAGCGGAGCTTTTCAGTGTCGTACAGATGGAAAGTCACGGCAGATATCTCGCCGAAACGCAGGAATTGCATAAGAAATCCGCTTCGGACCAGCTTCTTAATCGACTTGCCGATAACGAAGCTCTGCTTAAACGTGTTTGCAGTTTGCTCGCCGAAACGGTAAAGGAAAATCAAAATATTGCACCAGCCGGTGAATGGCTGCTGGACAACTTCTATCTTATTGAAGAACAGATCCGTATGGCCAAGAGGCATTTCTCAAAGGGCTACAGCAAAGAACTGCCATGCTTGTCAAATGGACCTTCCGCAGGCCTTCCGCGAGTTTATGGGATTACACTCGAGGCAATCTCACACGGTGATGGACGCGTTGAATTAGAGAGCCTTAGTCGGTTTATCGCTGCTTATCAGGAGATTGCCCCGCTTACGCTAGGCGAACTATGGGCAATACCAATCATGTTGAGACTCGCTTGCATAGAAAATTTGCGGCGAGTCATATCAGGACTGGCAGACCAGCGTGCCTACAGAGCCCTGGCTAATACATGGGCAGACCGAATGATTGAGGCGGCTGAAAAAGATCCGAACAATCTAATTCTGGTTGTGGCAAATATGGCGAAATCGAACCCACCCATGGTGAGTCCCTTCGTAGCCGAACTGACTCGGAGATTGCAGGGTCAGGGACCAGCGCTCACTTTACCTCTTACATGGGTCGAGCAACGATTGTCTGGTGCGGGTTTGACTACTGAACAGTTAGTAGATTCTGAGACAAAGCTGCAAGCAGCAGATCAGGCTTCGGTAAGCAATAGCATTAGTACCTTGCGATTTCTTGGCTCAACGGATTGGCGCAAGTTTGTCGAAGCAAACAGCATAGTTGAATCGATATTATCCGAAGATCCTTCCGGCTTCTATACCAAAATGGAATTCTTATCGAGAGATCAATATCGACACGTCATCGAAAAAATTGCAAGGCACAGCGCACTTTCGGAGGGCGATGTCGCTCAGCAGGCGATAAAACTGGCCCGCGATAATAAGCAAAGCTCAGGTCACGAACGAGCTAGTCATGTCGGATTCTATCTTCTGGACAAGGGGCTCCCCACCCTTGAACTCAGTGTCAAAATG
>CAJCIF010000122.1 GCA_903970355.1 Actinomycetota bacterium | reverse complement strand
CCATATTAGAACTTCTGTTCTCACACAGAACGCCAATGCCTTGCGAGGTCTCAAGTTTGGAGCGGATGACTTTGATGTGCCCTGGGAAGACGAGGTCACCCAGAAGGCGGGTGCGGTCATAGAACAAAACGTTGAACGGGTGCTGGGCTATGCCCATGCCGAAGGATTCAAAACAGTAAACAGGCACGTAGCCAAGCAGCCCGCTAGGTTGTAAAACTGGCTTCTATAGCTCGGTTTGCACCGATGAGGTTTCTTGCTTCTGCCACCAAATACAGTGAGCCGGTAACGCATACAATTGCTTCGCTGCATTCTTCGCAGGCCATTTTAAGAGCTGTCGAAGCATCGAGTGCTGTCTTTACTTGTGCCGCTGGATCGCACGCTTTTAGCCGTTCCGCCAGTTCATTCGGTGGAATGGTGCGGGCATTATCTGTGCGCGTTGCAATCACTAAATTTCCTGAACCGCGAAGATGTTTCCAAATGGCATCAACATTCTTGTCCTGATTCAAACCAAGAATGAAGATAATCGGTTGAGCAGGGAAGTACAAATGAAGTGCGTTTGCGAGAGCTCGTGCCGAGTCTTCATTGTGTGCACCATCAAGTACGAAAGTTCGTGAGGAATTGACTACTTCGAATCTTCCGTTCAATCCGGCCGCACTTAAACCAAGTTGAATAGCGCTTTTGTCGTTGAGTACGGTTTGAAGCTTGAGTGATTCAATAGCCGCTATTGCGGTAGTCGCGTTGGTGATTTGATGATCGCCAAGCATTTTTGTTTTGAAGATATCTTCACCGGCAGCCCGCAAACATTTAAAAGATTGTCCCTGCAGATCGGCTTGGATACGTTCCGAACGGTATTCTTTTTCCACATCCACAATGGTGGCATGGACTTTCGCGCTTGCTTCGTGAATGGTTTCGCGGGCACCGTTATCGTCCTGTCTGGACATAATTGTTGTGCACCCAGGTGTGATGATACCGGCTTTGTTGGCAGCAATAGCAGCAGGAGTTTTTCCAAGAATAGCCGCGTGTTCAACGCTAATGGGAGTAAAGACAGCTAATTCTTTTGTCGGGAATACGTTTGTTGCATCATGACGTCCACCGAGCCCAACTTCGACAATTTGCCAGTCTACTTTTGTTCGCTCTTTAACAAGCAAAAAGAACAAAGCAGTCAGCAAGCCAAAAGTTGAAATTGGTCCGACATGCTCTTTCGCTTTTGCGTCTAAGAGCTCTGCTAATTGCTTCACACCTTTTGAAAAACTCTCTTCATCAATCGGTTCAAGATCAAAGGCAATGCGTTCTCGATACGAGTGGAGGTGCGGGCTCGTATAGAGCGCAGTTGAATAACCAGCCTGGTTGAGAATGGAAGCTATGAAGATGGAGGTGCTGCCTTTCCCTTTTGAGCCCGTGACATGAATCGTTTTCGTTTTTAATTGTGGGTTTCCCAATAGCTCAAGAAGAAGATGCATTGAATCCAGGGACATGGAAGCGCCTGTTCTGCCGCGCTCCATGTCTGGAAAGTTCTCCAGAAATCGAATTGCCTCACCGAAATCCATAGGAATCAATATTATCCGAGTCTTCCCATTTGACAAACTGGTAAATTGTTTTCAGTTGGGGCAGAAACTGCTGGTAGCAAATGAAAGCTCTAGTTAAAATGGCGACACCTAAGATGTGAGTCAGAATGCCAGACGACAAAATCCATTTAGAGCTGCAAGGCGAAGAGCTCGCGCTTTTGAGAAAGCAAGCTGCGGCTGCTGGTGTGGACAATCTGAGCGATTTTGCCAGGCAAAAGCTCGTATCGCTTCTGCAATCTCTGGAACAGTCTGGTTTACACGATGCATCCAAGGAAGCGATCGAGAAAGTTCGCACCGAATTGAAGCGTTTACATAGTGAAATACAAGATTTTGTGGCGGAAACGGCTGCTGCAGCCTCTCCCGAGTTAGAGGAGACGGTTGCCACTGAAAAACCAGAATCGGAAACGCCCGTTAATGCGCCTTTTACACCCCCGTTCCCTTTCGCAAGGCCTTTCGGCATTCCAGGATTAGGCTTAGGAGGGTCGGCGGGACGTGGTTTCCCGCTTGGTTTGCCCAGGCAACGGCCGGCCTTTGGACCGAATAAACCTGCAGATGAACTTGAAGAGATGGCTGGCAAAGCCTTTTCGATTTCACCTCGTCTCAAAACCGATGAGGGCAATCCTCCCGAGCAAAAGCCACCCGCCGAAACCAATACATTCAATGCAGCTCCAATCGAGAATCCGCAGTGGCCAACTCAACCTGCGCAACCTGTACTACTTTCACAATCTGCACCGCAAATAGAAGTTGAGCCTTTCCCTACACCACCTGTGGAGCTACCAACTGATTCTGAAGGAGAGGAACCTGTTGCAGTAGATCCGGAATTGCTAAATGACGATCCCCTGGGAGACTTGCTGGACAAGGCTCTTCTGGAGAAAAAGTACTCGCTGGATGCTTCCGCTTTGTCTGCGCTAGCCGGTGAGATAACCGTTGCAGCCGATCAAACATCTCAGTTGCATGAACCGATCGAAACTGCAGAGGAGCTGCCGCCTAAACCAGATAACGTTATACAAGCGCAGTTCTGGGACGATGCAGAGAATTCAGAACCAGAAAATGTTAGTTCGACTACAAACACTGTTAAGGAAGAAGAGCAAGATCAGTCGCCTGATTCTGAAAGTGTGCAAAATGCTCAAAACGACCCTGCACCAAGCGATTCGGACAATTCGACTCCGGCAGCCAAACCCAAAATTTCAGGGATCAGTGGGAATATTCCCCCAAAAAAACGTCGTTCATGAGACTTATTCGATTGACGTCCGGGTATTGTACACATACGATCACAGCATGCTCAAAGCACACTTCGATATAAGGCGTGGTAAGAACTAACTAGAACTCAAGGATAAGACCAATGGCAGACGTACCGAAATTCGACGGCGAAAATACAGAGAAGGCATCATTCACAACTCCACCAGCGCAATTTGATGCTGCTGAGTATCAGGCGAGTAACACGGGTTACAGACCAGGAGATGCGACTGCCGGAGTGCCATCTGTAACATTCACGAGTAGTGATGCCGGCTACAATCCTATGACTTTTGATGCTAATTTTCTTGCGCAAGGCAGGACCCATTACGATAACCTCCAGCAATTCGCAAATGGTTCGCTTGACCCCGCACATCCTGTTGCAGTGCAGGCCTACAACCATTTAAGCGCCGGCGAAACCCATGCTGATTTTCTTACGAAAAAGATGGCCGATCTCACTCAGCGAATCGGCAAGTTGAGTCAAGCCTAAAGCTAGACTGTAAAACAATTACAAGGACATGCATTGACGGCATGTCCTTTTTGCTTTTTGTTTTT
>CAJCIF010000121.1 GCA_903970355.1 Actinomycetota bacterium | reverse complement strand
TTTTTCAGCTGAGAGCTTACTAAAGTATGTGGTGCAACAACGTTCGCCGCTTACAGCAAATGATGCTAACTCAGCACCGGAACTGAGTGCGAGTCTCATGCGGCGTGAAGGCAGCTCAGTCCAAATCGGTTTGCCTTTAATCTCATCTAACTTGCTTGTCGGTGCCATGTTGATTGATTCCAACAACAATGGGCTTCTTGAACAAGCTGAGTTTCTGCAAGCCTCTGCAGAAATTGCGGCCATGGCCATTGCCAATTCCATTTTGTACGGGCGCAGCGAATATGAAAGAGAGCGGTTGAATACGCTCTACAAAACTTCTACCGCCCTGCACACCAGTGCTCTAAAAACAGCCGAAGTTTTGCAAATTGCAGCCGATACTTCCCTTATTCTGGCCAATACTCCCAACTGTGCCATTCTGCTTTTTGATGAAGCGGCCGACATCTTCCATTTGAGCGCCTTTAAGGGCTTGGATGGCGGTACTTTGGATGAGTTTGATCTCGGCAACAAGGACACCATGGCTGGTACCACGCTGAGATCCGGCAAAACGACTTACTTCCATGATGGTGCACGTGATCCCTTCGGCTTGCCCCAGGCAACCGGTGGAGTGCGGTTTAATTCTGCCGTTGTCGTTCCGCTAGTGGCGGAAGGCAAAAAGCTTGGTGTTCTGCAAGTATTTTCCGTTGACCATCGCGCCTTCCATAAAGAGCAGGTCGCTCTCCTGGAAAGTCTTGCTGCCCAGGTATCAAATGCGCTCTACATCGCTTTAACTCACGAAACGACAGTCTCACAGGCTTTGCAGGATGCGCACACCGGTTTATCCACTCGTGCCCATTTTGATTCTGCTCTCAACAAAGAGATAGAACGTTCTTCTCGTCACCACCATGAGTTTGGATTGCTTTTCGTAGACATCGATCACTTAGCCCAGGTTAATGAAGTGCTGGGCGAGGAGCGCGGAGATGAAGCCATTCGCCATGTGGCATTTACCCTGAAAGATGCCTTGCGAGACATCGATCTGGTCTGCCGTTATGGTGGAGAGCAGTTTGCTGTTCTCTTGCCGGAAACGCCACGGACCTCAGTTTTAGAAGTAGCAGAAAGACTGCGCAACAACATTCGCAACAAGAATGTGGCCGGAGTCGGTGTCGTAACTGTTTCAGTTGGGGCCGCCACATTCCCACACAATGCCGAGCAGGCTAACATTCTTATTGAGTCCGCTGAAGATGCTTTGAATGTAGCGAAATATCAAGGACGCGATCGCGTCGTAGATGCACAAAGCGGGCGAGTTTCTAAAATTGGTCCGATTGCCTGGGCGGAACTGAGTAAGGAAGCCAAAATGGCAGTAGTGAATGAGCGACAATCCAAGTTGCAAAGTCGGCTCTCGGCAGCACCCGAATACGCAAGCTGGATGACCAAAAACTCAGGCGTTTTGAAGCGACGCAGCCCTGAACAGGTCTAACACTTCAAAGATTGAGATGAATATTAAGAAAATCGGGAAAGCAGCCTGACAGGCAGTTTTCCTGGATACACTTTCACTAGTGAGAGCTTGCGGATGCGGTTCACAGCATTGCGCGCGCGAGCTCTAGATATGTCCCGAGTTTATCGGAATAGGAGGATAGACCATTGGCTACTGCATCTGCAACTACGCTTCAATTGAAGCCGCTCGCCGACCGCGTCGTCGTCAAAAAGCTAGAAGCCGAAGAGAAAACCGCAGGTGGGATTGTCCTACCTGACACCGCAAAAGAAAAGCCCCAACAAGGCGAAGTCCTCGCAGTTGGCCCCGGCAGATTGGATGAAAAGGGCGCTCGCGTCCCTATGGAAGTTAAGAAGGATGACAAGGTGCTTTTCGCAAAGTATTCAGGCACTGAAGTCAAGATTGATGGCGTCGAATACTTGATTCTTTCCGAGCGCGACATCTTAGCTGTTATCGGCTAATCGTCGCCTGGCTCTCCCTCAATAACTAATCACCAACAATAAATCGAAAATCTAATCGAAGGAGTTAGTAACTAATATGGCAAAGCAAATTGTCTACGAAGAACAGGCCCGTCGCGCCCTTGAGCGCGGTGTGGACCAAGTAGCCAACACCGTAAAAATCACCCTCGGACCGGCTGGACGTAACGTCGTTCTCGAAAAGAAATTCGGCGCACCGCAAATTATCAATGATGGTGTGTCAATTGCTAAAGAAATCGAATTGGAAGATCACCTGGAAAATGCCGGTGCTCAATTGATTCGCGAAGTCTGTTCCAAAACCAACGATAACGCAGGCGATGGCACAACCACTGCTGCCGTTCTCGCTCAAGCGATGATCAAAGAAGGTCTTCGCAACGTAGCAGCTGGTGCAAATCCAATGATTTTGCGCCGTGGCATCAACAAAGCTGTTGAAATCGCCGTAGCTGAAATCAAAAAGTTGGCTAAGCCAGTACAAGCCAAAACCGAAATCACTCAAGTCGCCACCATCTCGGCAGGCAACGATGAAGAAATCGGCAAAATCATTGCTGATGCAATGGAAAAAGTTGGCAAAGATGGCGTTATCACCGTTGAAGAATCGAAATCGCTTTCTACTGAATTAGAAGTTGTAGAAGGGATGCAATTCGACAAGGGTTATGTTTCAGCTTACTTCGTCACCGATGCTGAGCGCATGGAAAGTGTTCTTGATGAGCCTTACATCCTTTGCGTCGACAAGAAAGTAAATCTCCTTGCCGACCTCGTTCCAGTCTTGGAAAAAGTTGCTCGCTCGGGTCGTCCTTTCATGCTCATCGCTGAAGACATCGAAGGCGAAGCTCTTGCCACTCTCGTAGTCAACCACCTGCGTAAGGTTCTTCCTTGCTGTGCTGTCAAGGCTCCTGGCTTTGGCGATCGCAGAAAAGAGATGCTCAAAGACATCGCCATTCTCACTGGCGGTCAGGTCATCTCCGAAGAAGCTGGCAACAAGCTCGAGAACGTCACCATCGACATGCTCG
>CAJCIF010000120.1 GCA_903970355.1 Actinomycetota bacterium | reverse complement strand
TATTACGACCCGCCACTAATGGTGGTGAGCACCGGCATTCCGCTTGCATTCATTGCAAAAGCAGAACTGACTGGTAATCGGTTATTGAAACCAATTATGGACTTCTATGGCACCATAATCATCGATCGAGACAAGCCTTCTGTATCTACAATTCGTACAATCAAGGAAGCATTTCAATGTGGCTGGTCGGTAGGCATTTTCATTGAAGGCACACGCAACAAAACCCCTGGCACCCTGGGCAAACCACACACCGGGCCGGCTTACTTTGCCTGGGCCAACAAAGTGCCCATTATTCCAGTCGGGTTTACCGGCACCAATATTCGCTGGGGGAAAGCGCGCGCTGCAATCGGCCCCTTAATTTACCCTTCAGAAGATCTGGAAGCGACCACCTGGGAAATTATGGAATCGCTTTCAAAGCTTACCGGTTGGGCATTGCCAGAAAGAACAAAAACACTGGAAAGCAAAGGCAAGAAAAGCCGGTGATGCGCCCACCAACCAAATGCAGGCCGCCAATAACGTCAGGCTCTTTGTAAATGACCATCGGCACCGGCACTGGTGCGCAAGCAGAACTTAAGCGGCTGTTGTTGGAAAGCTGTTGGTTGCATAAATCTGCCCAAATTCAGTTTCCGGCTGTTACTGAACAAGAGAATTTGCTGCTTTTCGGCTGCCAATGTAGTGAGGAATTTGAGAGCAACAGCTAGCTCCAATTCGTTTTGAGGCAGCGATGCTGAATCGAAAAGAAGAGGCAAGGCATCTCCATTCTGGTCTTTTGCGATCTCAAGTTTTTGAACCAGTGCAATCATGTCTTCGCCAAGCAATGCATTGAGGCGTTCACGTGCCAGTTCAAGCGCTGCCTGATTCAATCTTGCTTGTTTTAACCGTTGTTCGACGGTTCCCAAATCGGTTGCGGTCGCCTCGAAATTGGTGTCGTACTCATCGTAGAAAGCGCGAATCTCGGCCCGCAGGCGATCACGCTCGTTGCGCAACATCTCAACTTCAGGATTGGCCAAGCTTGCTTCTAAAAGAGCAGCCTGTTCCGCATTGGGAGGAGATTTCTCCGCGATTTCAGGATAGTTATTGGCTAAATATTGAATGCGTTCCCAGGCTTCGCGTTTTTCTACTTCCAGCTTGGAAATAACATCACCGAGATCCGCATTGCCAATTTCAAAACTATAGCGCTGTTGCATTTTTACGATTTCATCGTGGAGCGTTTGCCAATGCTGATGGGCAGCCACATTGGCGTAGTAGCCGGTATAGCTCTCGTCCATATTTTGAGGGTTTTTGAGACCGGCATTAGCAAATAGTTGAGCTAATATTTCTTCGATGCTCGTCAATTCGGATACGAGAAAATCGAGTTGTTCTTTTCCAGATTTCACATGTTCGTAACCGCGCTCGAGCTCTTTGGATTCTGCAACCGCTTCAACAATGTCGTTTGTCATTTGGCGCAAAGACTCAACGCTGATTTCGCTAGGATCGCGCTGGGCCTGGCGATAATAGGGCTCAAGATCGCTGCGCAGTTGTGCCACGCTTGCCTCACGCGTTGCAATCAGTTGCTGAAGCATGTCCAGCTCTTTCAATTGCGGTGGGGCGGAAGCATAAGCCTGCAATTCTTCCAAAAGAGCATTACCACTGGACAAACCGAGTTTGAGAGCCAAGCCATCCAGTCTTTGCTCGAGGGCCGTAATTTTTTGCTTGAGATCGACGAGTCTAGCCTCGTGCCTTTCCAGATCTGCTTTAGCACCTTCCAATTCTCTCTGGCGCAAAGTATTTCCCTTAAAAAGCTTGAATGCCAGTCCGGCTTCGCCTTTTCCCTGTCTTTGTCCCTCAATTTCGTGCACTAAAGCTTCGGCCCGCTCTTTGCCGCGTTCACTTTCTGAGGCTTGATTTTTATAACCACTCATAAGGGCCGAGAAAGATTTTGCATCATCAATTTCACGCGGATCAAGAGTGAGCATTACTCTTCGGGTCAGTTCAAAGCGATCCAAATCAAGTTTCAGACTGCGTGCAGCCATCTCTTCCTGCATGAATTTGTCTTTGAATTCTTTCAGCTCCTTTTCGTTAGTCTGCAAGTTGTTTGCCATAGACGCAAGGGCCTGAGACTGTTCTTGCGTAAACGTTTCCAGTCCCTTCCAGCGCTCGTTGCGTCTGGCTTCGATTTGATCGAGCCCCTGAACCTTCGGCAAGAGCTCCTGTTCAATAGCCTGGTAATCTTCGATCCGTGAAGCGCGGCGAATCCACAATTCTTCAATTTGCGCTTGCGACTCGGCTGTAAAGTCCGCCACTGATCCGATCCGTTCCAACTCTCTTCTTATGCTATTGATGCGAATTTGCTGAGAGCGCAGTTGCATTACTGTGCCATCAATTTCGGCAGCCCTTAGACAGAGCCTGAAATAATCTTGTGTTGCTAATTGCCGCTCTTCACCTTCCAGTATTGGCTCCAATTCACGCAAACGTGTAATTAAGCTAACAAGAGAATGCCGGCGAACACTATAGTTTTCCAGGCGAGAACGAATTTCGTGGCGTTGTCTTTCCAATTCCGCAATCAGAAAATCAACCTTGATTGTGATCTGATCGTAAGGGAATTGACTCAAACAATCGTCTATCACTTGAATGGCCTGGGCTTGACTAAAAAGCAAATTGCCTTTGGACGTAATCTTTTCGACGAGCTCTACAACGGGATGTTTAGCTCCTGATTCACTAGTGGGCACATGATTCAGGACCAGGCAATTGGCCATATATTTTTTGAAGTCTGTACCACCAAATACAGTTGCACTCACTTGATTGTCGCTGGAAAATTCAGCAGTAACATCAGCATTGTTGTTCTGCCTGTCGAGAACAATAAGTTTGTTGTCTTCCAAATTGCGCTGGAATTTGAGCGAGCGGTTACCGATTACAAAATCGAGTGAAACCAAGAAAG
This sequence comes from Actinomycetota bacterium, assembly GCA_903970355.1. Lineage (GTDB taxonomy): Bacteria > Cyanobacteriota > Vampirovibrionia > Obscuribacterales > Obscuribacteraceae > CAJCIF01. Next base: position 1,695 of record CAJCIF010000120.1, on the reverse strand, counting down.
GTGCCGGATTTTCATTGACCGTACGAAAACCTTTTATGCTCAGTTTTGCGAGATCACCGGATTCGAATTTGTCACCATAAAGAGCGGCCAGCACCGCTGCCGGTGCCAAACATTTGGTTTGGTCGTTGGTTTCTTCGAAAAGATTTACTGAGCCCTTCGCGAATTCTACTTTTTCGCTAGGGCTATTGCCAAATCCGGATAACTCGATGCGCTCAATCCACATTCCGCAAATTCACCCGCTTTTGTTGAAGCGCATCAAGGCCATAGTAAAGTGCATCTTCCAATATTCGACTCGTATCAACTCCCTCAACTGTTGCTGCTGTCACTCCCGCCCCAGCCAATTTAGCCGGATCTCGTTTCAACACAAGCATAGCTTCTGTAAATCGTGCTTCCGGACTGCCTGGTTCATAAGTTTTTGAAAGGTAATCGGGTCGGGTGCGATCTGCCACAAAAGCATGATAGAAAGCTTGCTTCAGAGTTTCAATCAGCTGCTTAGGATCATCACCGAGTCTGCCCTCCAATTCAATATAGGCGATGTCTTCTCCAACTTTTGCCCCTTCATCTTCCAGCGTTTGAATAATTTCTTGCAAGGCGTCTTCGGAATCGAGACCGGAAACATCTGCACCGGTTGCATATATTTTGCGCTCATCGGATTCAATCGTTTCGAGCTCGCAAGTGGTTCCTTGATCGTTCTTTTGCAAGCTGGCTAACAAACCCACTCTCGGTCCTTGATCGCTCAAACTCTGAGCAAACATCGAACCACTTTGAGCACCAGCCAAATTGCCATCGGCACCACGCAACTCGGCTGGCTGATCGCCAAATCCAACCCCAACGTAGTCAAAGCCAAGCGCCATTAAATCGGGCTCCAGGGTTGGTGCGCCATATTGTTCCAGCAATTCAACGTGGTTGGCCGGGTCGAAAAGACCGTCGACTGGCTCTGCAAACAACAATATATTCGTCAATTCGTTGTTGTCTGTCGGCGGGGTTACCGACAATCCCCACTCAAAACTGGCCCGGTCTTTGATGAAGCTGCGGGCTGTCACCGTCACATCTTCGCGATAAGGATGGCGAACGGTCATGAACTGACTTTCCGCAAATATATGCACATTGCTGCTAAAAGGTTCCAATCCGATGCTCTTTAAAAACTCCGAACAGTAAGGAGAATCGAGCGAAAAGGTATCGTTACTGCCTGGAACAATAAAAATCGGCAAGTTTTGCAACTCATTGAAGAGCCTTACAACACGATCGGCTGTCGCGTTGTTGACGATTTCGCCATCCCAGAGATTGCCTACTATAAATATGGCTTCGATGCCGCGATTAATTGAAGCAGCAAGCGTTTTCTCAAATGAAAGAGCAATTTCTTCCGCCCGCTGCCGCTTTAAATCAGGTGGGAAGCCGAGAGCCCCCATCCGTTTACAATCCAGCCAAACGTTCGAGATTTGCAAAAATCGGAAGGCTTGATCGGTCGCCATTTAGTTACCCCACTGCCTTGTCAGTATCGAATTATTCGGCGTACGAAAGACCGTATTGATGATGCCATACTTTTTTCAAAAACCTGTCCAATCGAACAAACTTTCTAGCCAAGAGCGCCAGAGTAAAGTCCTTTCCGGCAACGGAAACCCGCCTAAATGAGTGATACCACAGTTGCAATACCCTGGCCGACACCTATACACATCGTAGCAAGGCCAACTTTGG
>CAJCIF010000119.1 GCA_903970355.1 Actinomycetota bacterium | reverse complement strand
CGCCATTAGTTTTAGCTTTGACCAAACGCAAACCAGCTATTTCGGCTAACACTGCCGCAGAGTCATCCGGCGATGCATCATCAACTACGATTACTTCAAATGCATATTTGGTCTCATGCTTAGCTAAAGCGGCCAGGCATTTCTTTGTGAATTCCAATTGTCCATACACAGGTATGATGACGGAAACTTCGGGAGCCGAAACAATTGGAAATTCCAATTTCGACTCGGTAATTGGGAGATCGGCAAGTTTCTTATTGATGGGATAGAGAGTTTCGAATTCGCGTTGGTTTCTTGCTCGTTTTTCTATGGCACCATATCTCACATAATGTGTAAGTGGCTCGAGCCCGGCGGTGCGAATATCGTCGTATTTAGTGTGATAGAAAACAGGATCGAAATCTTCACTTGGGCTAAAACCAAGCTTTGATCCTTTCAGAATGTAGTGAGAAAGTGGGTCGATATCTTCGTTTTTTACTTCGGGGTATCTAGAAACATAATACTTGCTGTCAAAATGTTCGCTAGGATCTGTTCCCTTTGTCTTCCCGAACATCGCAAAATGCGTTAGCGGATCGTCTTTGCCCTTTACTAATTCCGGAACTCTTTGCATATAGAAAAGCGGGTCAAATAGAGCATGTGGTTGTCTCAGCTCTTTCCAGCCGTTAGTGAGATAGTGCACAAACGGTGCCACAGGGAGACCGGCAACATCAGGATATTTTTTGCAATAGAAAATTGTTGAGAATAGAGGGTGCGGGTCTTTTAAAGTCGTAGCTCCGTGTTCTAAAAAATGCAAAAATGGATGGGCATGCTCTTCTAAAGAAACGAAATAGGAATGCGTATAAAGCAGCTCCAGTATCTCGAACTCGGTTCCCACTGAATCTAGTGGAAATGGTGCCAGAAGTTCAGTGACCATTTCGTTCAGGTAATAGTTTGTGTTAAAAAGTGGATGTGGAGATCTGCCCTCGTAGCACCCTGTTAATAGGTAATGTACAAGTGGATTGATTCCAGATTGTTGCACGTCAGGATTTGACCTGAGGTAATGCTTAGTGTGGAAGAATGGGGACGGATTGACACCCTGCCTCGCGCCGGCTTTCAAATAATCTATAAGCGGATTCGCTCCGGCAGCCATGTTGTATTTCAAATAGTGTCTTGTGTTGAAGAATCTATTCGGGTTATGAACTGAATGTCCCTTCTCCAGATAGTGCATAAGTGGATTTTCAGTGCCACTGCTCAATGATGGTTCTTGCGAAATGTAGTACTCGTTATCGAATAGTGGATGTGGGTTGCGGCCTTCTTTCGCACCAAAAAGAAAATAGTGCTGAGCGGCGTCAACTTCATTTGGATCTAAATCCGGATAACGACTAAAGTAATAAAGCTCATCCACGAGGCCGCTTTGCCGAAGACGTTCGATCTGCGCGCTGGAATTATCTGAGCCGGAAATACCAATAACGCGTTTCAATTTTTTGGAAGGTGCTTTTTGAACAATTGAAGACGCGGTTTTAGAAACCTTCCGCCGTAAAATTGTATTGGTGGCGCGTAAGGCATAATTGCTGCCTAATACTGCAGAGGTGGAGGAGTCTCTGCTTTTAAGGGCGTCTTTTAGATCGTTTTTAACAATATCAAGCTCAGTATTAAGGCGTTTTAGCTCGATTGCGAGCTTTTGAAATGCTTCTTTATGCCTAAGTTCCGACAGCTCTAGAGCTTGATTTCGATATGTGACCGCTTTTAAGCGTGCTTCCAGGTTTTCAGTTCCTGAAGTCCCTATATCGCCGTGTCCATTGGGCCCATCCGAAGCCCGTAAAGAGCTTTCCGCTAAGTTCAGATCAGTTTTGCGGGCGGTCTCCAAAACGGATTCCTCAGTGAAAAGAAACTAAGACAATGAGAAGAAACTGGTTAAATGACCCACTGGGCTGCAATAGTAACATGTAACTCTCGGCAACCGGGCTTCGGAGCTGCCGAGTGTGTCTGGGAGGTATAAGTGACAGCGTCCACATCGCGTAACAAGGTGGCTTTGCAGCAAATTTATGCAAAGCTTAATCAAGATCAAGGGGCTCTCGGGTTCGCTGTAGCAGCCTATAAGCGCATTTCAGAAAGCATATTATTTGATGAAACTTATTACCAAATGCGATATCCCGATATTGCAGACTTGGGTATGGAGCCGCTTGCACATTACATATTGCATGGATCTAATGAAGGACGAAGTACGCATCCTCTTTTTGATGGTTTGTACTACAAACAGATTCTGAAGCAGAAAGATATCAAAGCGCGGAATACGTTACGGCACTATTTAGAGCACGGAAAAAATGCTGGATTCGATCCACACATTCTGTTTGATACCGCTTATGTTCTCTCTCAAACCACAGCCAACGAAAATGCATTAGAGCTCTATCTGAAAAGTGATGGGACAACTATCAATCCGCATCCCCTCTTTGATGGTCGTTATTATCTCCAATTGAATTCCAGTGTTAAGCAAGCTGGGATAAATCCGCTAGTGCATTTTTTGTTAGTGGGAGCTTTCGAAGGAAGATGGTTTCATCCGCTCTTCCACCCGCACTGTTATTTAGAGGATTTGGGGATCAAATCACTTCCGAAAATTGATATCTCAATCTCGGATGAGCCATTGAAACAGTTGTATCAAGTGGCGCAAAAAGAAATTTGGACGTCTGCAGGATCGCAAGTAATGAACCCACTACTTCACTACTTGGAATATGGAGTGAAGGAGAACAGAAACCCACACCCCATATTTTCAACACAATACTATGTCGAAAATAATCCGAGCGTTAAAAGCAGTGGACTCAATCCGCTGGTTCACTATGTACAAGATGGTGAATCCGCGAGGTTAAAACCCCACATATTGTTCGACCCGAATTTCTATCTCTCTCAAATTGAGGCAAGCGAAGCCGAAAAGATACTATCGCCTTTGTCGCATTACTATTTCACTGGTTGGAAGCAAGGATTAAAGCCCCATCCTGATTTTAATCCGACTCTTTACCTTGATATTTACAAGCATGTAAAAGAATCGGGACAGGAACCGCTAGAACATTACCTACGATCGACTGAAGAGCAGGAGGGTCGCATACCCAACGAGTCATTTGATGGTGAATTTTATAGAAGTGCTTATGCCGACGTTAAAGAAACATCTTTAACTGCCCTGGAACATTATCTGATGTATGGTGCTAAAGAGAGAAGGGTCCGAAACTTCTTTGAATTGGTTCGAAAACGAGGTGTCGATCACGGTTTCAATCCAGACAGTGTTGATATATCAACCATAAAAATTGAAGAAGTTGCAGAACCTATTGCGACAGTGCTGCTCATAGGAAAAACGACACAAGAAAATATGGCGAGAAGCTTGAGCGCTTTGGCTCGACAATCCGCGGGAAGAATCGAGATCATTTCCGTAGAGGAGGACACAGAGTTATCAGCCTTTGCCAGTTGTGGAGTCAAAAGGGTAGCTAACTTAGAAAAGGCAGTGGATGCTGCACGCGGGCGCTATCTGATTTTTCTCAAAAAGAACATGGTGGTGCTAAACGATTGGTTGGATAGGATTCTCAAACACGTCGAAAAGACCACAGCCGGAATAAGTTATTCGCAGATCGTCACACCTTTGGGTCGCATAAAGTCCGCTGGTTATACTGCCGGTGAAAATGGCAATATTCAGCGAAACGATGCATATTACAATCTGTGCGATTCGGAACGTAACACCCCAAAAATAGTGGATTTTGGTAGCAGAGACTGTTTGACCATAGAGAAAAGGTTATTTTTGGATGTCGGTGGTTTCGGAAACGATTTGAAATCGGAATTGGTGCAGGATGCTGAACTTGCTCAAAAAGTAGCGGACAAAGGGCATCAAATTTGGTGTGAACCAGAGTCTAAAGTGGTTGCACTTGGCGAATATACAACTGCTCACGCTCAAAAAGAAGCGATCGATAATATAGAAAGTTCCGAAGTACAGAAGTTGCTTTCCATTCTTAATTTGATGATGACTAAAAGGCAAGTTAGTGCAAAGTGAATGGCAGCGATTGATTTTTCAATTTATCAACTAAAGCCCGCAATTCAGCGACTTCAGCTCGTTTTTTATCCAACACTGCTCCGCGCTCATCAATCTCAGCTCTAAGCTCGTTAATTGTTCTTTTGTATTCTTCTCCAAAGTTCTTCTTTATTTCTCGATGTTTCTCTTCTGATCCGTCGACCATTTCTTGCAGGATGCTTCTTTCCCCTTCCAAACGAGAGATATATTGCTGCAGCTCAGATACGCCTTTTTGAACATGCACGTTATGTTGTATCAACGCTCTATTCTCTTTGAGAAGACGCGCATTTTCTGAAAACATCCATTCTGTAAAGCCTTCTTCGGTCAATGGCACAGAACTGGCTTTGCTTGGCAGAATATGTTCTCCTTGAATTTCCAACCGAGAGCAATTCGGAATTTCCGTTTTGAACTGAATCACATAATGCGCGAGCAATCTCTCCAGAGGCAGTTTGTTATTTTGCGCTAGACAGCTATTAATCAATTCGTACACATTCAGGTCCAGGGCGATGCTTTTAAAGGAGCGCTTTTGAAAGGCGGGACCAAATAGTTCTTCAGTTGAGAGCGTATGTCCGCACCACCCTTCGGCATAGTAAGCAGTAATATAGAGAAGCTCTTCATCGCTGATGCCTGATTGAGCAAAAGCTTCTAGTGGACGGAAATAGTGCCATCCTGCGACAGTTGGCATACCTCTTTGACTTAATTTATCCAGAGAACTCCTGAGTATTTTCGCCGCAAATTGATTTCGGCTCCGAAATGGTATGTGCAGAATTTCCCCAACCATTCGGGCGGGTATAGTGTTCTCATTCTCATCCAGAATCCAGTGGTTGCCCGTACACGGGATATAGTTGGGGTTGTCCAGAAACATTTTCCTCGAAAGCACCACCTTCCCCAAGCGGGCCGGTTTCGTTGGCACATGTAGAATCGACTCCGGATTCGGATTATTCCGTTCTTCTGTCAGACCAGAAATGATGGTGTTCTTCCATTTGAACTCAAGAATTTCGTTTTCATGATCTTGAATCAAACTTTCGAGATCCTTTCTGGACTGCACGTCGAAGAACTCGTCTGCATCGGGCAGGAAAACAAAATCAGCACCTTTCGCGAATGCTTCTTTAATCAAAAGTTGCGTTACTGCCGTAGAGTGGTTAGAGAAAGTCCCAAGAGAGTAGAGAAAAAATCCATCGGATTTTTGAAAGAGCTCAAGCATTTGTCTGCTCAAGTCGACGGATCTATGTTCGACAACAAGGATTAAATCAAAAAGTGCCTTACTGTGCGCGAGAAAGAGTGGAAGAATGTCCTGCTCGTCTCTAATTCGGCAGATTGTTGCTAAGCGCAATTCAAGCCCCCTATACTTTTACAGCCTGAGAAATCGCAGTGGTAAATGGCGCAGATTCCGTATCCATAATGCACAACATTGCGAACGCATGAACTTCTTTCACTAAATCACGCGGCTTTGAAGGATCTGTCTCAAAAGAAGCGAAAATATCGTTGACGTCGTTTTGCACGGATATCTTCGATAAGAATTTGCGCACACTTTGTTGGCAGAATTCGATTGGATTCTCTCCGGTCTTTTGGAACAGATTCTCGTTTTTCCTGGCTATTAATAGCCATTCCAGTAAAACTTGCAACATATCTTGTGTGCTGTGGCTCGACCGAGCGCTCTCTTCTTGTATATTACAGAGCACTTCGTTGACGTAGAAGAAATCTCCGTTTTGCAAAATTCGAAGCCAATAATCGATATCGGTCAAATGCGTTAAACGTTTGTCGAAACCACCGCTTACGTATTCTTTTCGAAACAGAACCGAATTTGGATCGCCAATGAAATTGTTAGATTGATTCAATATCTTTGATGCTATTTCGACAAAACCCAAACGAACATCACTTCCAAAAGAAGCCTTAGCAAAAGCCTCTATATGATTCGTTTTATAGCTTACCAGCGCAACGGCGGGCTTCCGTTGTAACACTTCTACCAACCGATCCAGCGCCGTTGGTAGAAGCAGCGCATTCTGAGACAGTGGCTTTATATATTTGCCGGTAGAAATCTGCAAGCACTGATTGTAGTTTTCATATGTTCCGCACTTCTTAGAGCTTCTATGAAAACGTATCCGCTTATCATGAGCGGCAAAACCCCTGATCACCCTGGCAGACATATCCTCAGACGCATCGTCTACTATGATTAGTTCGAAATCAGAGAGCGTTTGCCGTAAGACGCTTACGATTGCGTCTCCGATTATTCCTTCGGCGTTGGAGACTGGCAGTAAAACTGAAACCAATGGCGAGCTTGCCATACACCTGTGAACCTCATCTCAAAAGTCTTTTTGCGCTTCTAAATGGTGCCGTGACTTTCCATGAAAAACTGTTTCCAACCTGGGATAAAGCATCGCGTAGTTCCGCAATTTCTTCGCGAAGCTCTGCTTCTCGTTCTGCAGCTTTCTTTTCAGATTCCCGCATTTTCTTTGTTATCACCGCTTCGTTATTAATAAGGCTTGCTTTTAGCTCACCAAGCCTTTTACTCAGTATTTGATTCGCCTTCTCTAACGCTCTTCGATCGCTCTGCACCTTGGCGGCTTCTCTCAGAACGCTAATGGCGAATCCTTCATATTCATTGCTGAAATTGCGATCTTTACTCTGATCTTTTTCGAAACAAGAAAGGAGATCATTAGCAATTAGTTGGCTGTACTTTGTTGATCCGCTTTCATTAGGCGAATAGACTTCATCCGTTATGGCGTTAATTAGTTGCAGCGTGATTCGCTCAACGCATTGTTCTTCAGTTTCACCATTGGCAGTAATGAGGTAGCTGTGTTTGCTTGCCAAAAGCGGCCAGTCCAAAACTGATTTCAATGTTTTGCGGATCTTCGCCGTGTGTTGACTGGCGTGTTTTCTGAAAAGGCACAGTGGCTCACTCAAATAATAGTAGTCGCCATGTTCCAGAATTCGGTACCAGTAATCGATGTCACCTAATTGAGCAAACCGGGCATCGAAACCGGTACCGGCTTGTTCTTTCCGAAACATCATTGTAACTGGCTCACCAAGCCAGTTCACCATCTCTTTGAATGTCTCACGCGCTATTTCCCGTCCGCTTCGCAAAGTATCCTTATTGAAAGGACGCGCCATCTTCATGTCCAGTTCGGATTGAGACGTGAAAGAGTTTCCATTTTCATCTATCCATTCACGTGCACAATTCACTAAGGCTACAAGTGGCTCAGCCTCTAAGACATTGACCATTTTCTCCAATATGGTTGGTTCGAAAATGTCATCGTGTGCATAGGGTTTGATGTAGACCCCACTAGCTTTGCGGATAGCCTCGTTGTAGTTTTCGAAGAGACCGTATTTAACGGGGTTTCTGTATAACTTGATGCGCTTATCTTTTTTCGCAAACTTCTCAATTATTTCAAGCGAATTATCGGTTGACCCATCATCGGTGATAATGAGTTCGAAATTTTTGTATGTTTGATTTAAGACACTCGGAAGCGCAACTTCGAGATAGTTAGCTCCGTTAAAAAGCGGTAGACAGACGGAAACTAATGGTTTGGTGCTCATATCATACTGACGCTGGGAAGGAGTTAAACAGGGCTCCCGGTGATAAAAACGAAGAGAAAAATGCTTGTTCCAGTTCGCTGCGAAGTTCAGTTAGATCTTTAACGGTATCTACGGTACGCCAGAATGCATTTGTTCGAAAAGCTTTGAGTGCCTTTCTTTCAGCAAGTACCTGAAATGCGGTTGTTTCGTGATCGCCCTTGTCCGGAAGCAATTCATATATTTCCGGATTGAACATGTAGATGCCTGCATTAACCCAAAATGGTAGTTCCGGCTTTTCACGAAATGAAGTAATCGTGCCGTCTTCTGTTACATCAACAACACCGTATGGGCTTTTCAACGGCACTGTCGCAACGGTGGCAATGCCACCATTTAAGTTGTGAAAGGCGCGAAAATCATCTATTTTGAGATTGGTCATCAAGTCGCCATTCATTGCTAAGATTGGACCTTCAACATGGCCAAGTTCTTTCAGACCGGCTTTGATTGCTCCACCTCGACCCAGTGGTGTTTCTTCTACGCTGTAGCTAACCGAGACGCCAAACTTCGAGCCATCGCCGAAATATTCTTTGATGACATCGCTCTTGTAACCGCAACACATAACAACGCGTTGAAAACCGGATGCGGCTAACCAGCGCAAATGATATGCAAGCAGCGGATTGCCCATTATTGAGACCATTGGTTTTGGTCTGTCTTCTGTATATGGGCGCAATCGCTCGCCCTTGCCGCCGGCTAAGATTATTGCACTGGCTGTCATTTAGGGTTCTCCTGATTCCGATTACTTCACGGACACTATGCTTTCTTTGCGCCCGGCAAGCAGATCTCGCCAGTAATTTAAAAGGTCTTCGAGCATTTTTTCGAATGGTATCACCGGTTCCCAACCAGTTGCTCTGCGAAACTTGGTGGCATCCCCGTGGAGTATTTCGACATCACTGGGGCGAAGCCGATCGGGATCAACTTCGATCGCTATCTTCTCTTTGCTCAAGGACAGAAGATAATCGAGCATGGTTTGAATGGTGCGCGGCACTCCGCATGCAATCACGTAGTCTTCGCCTGGTGTGCAGTGGTTGACTGCTAGCCAATAACCTCTAACGACGTCGCGTACATCTGTCCAATCTCGTTGGGCAGAGAGATTGCCTACTTTCAACACGGCAGGTTTGATACCGAGTTCAATTTCGGCGATTTGTTTGGCAAAGTTACTGGTTACAAACACTTCGCCGCGTCGCGGGCCTTCGTGATTGAAAGTACGAGTGCGTATTGTTCTAAGGCCATGACTTTGATGATATTGATAGGCGAGCATATCCTGCGCAACTTTACTTACCGCATAAGGACTGAGGGGACGGAGCGGATTGCTTTCGGTAATTGGAGTTTCGTCCGGATAAACCTTGCCGTATTCTTCTGAGCTAAGTGCAACTTGAATTACAGGATCCAGGTTAGAGAACCGGATCGCTTCGAACAGATTCAACTGCATTGTGATGTTATCGGTGATCGTTGCATGAGGATTCTTCCAGGAATCTGGAACGAAACTTTGTGCCGCCAAGTGGAAAACGAAATCAGGTCTAATCTTGCTAATTAGCTCATGACAAGCGGTACCGTCGGTTAAATCGCAATCAACAAGAGCTACTTTGTCCGTTAAATGCTCAACATTTTTCATCTGGCTACGCCAGCGCTTCGTACCGTAAATTTGTGCATTCGGCACCTCTGCCAGCAGATAGTCCGCCAAATGCGACCCTGCCATGCCGGTTATGCCAGTTATCAAGACCTTCATCGATATATCTGCTCCAGTTGTAGATGCCCACTCAATTTTCCCATTGTCAGGAAGCAATTTCCTGCATGGAATCTAATCTTGGGTTACAACGTTTTCGCTTATGAAGGAGGCAATTCTCTCGGAGAAAATTTTTCTGCCTTTGTAATTCAAATGAAGATCGTCATAAAAGTACTCAGCATTCTCAAGATCGCTAAATAGTGTTTCAGGTGCAAGAACTAAATTGTGTGATGTAGGAAGGCTATGGACAGCCGAATAATCCTTTGGTATCGGAAAGCGTCTCCTGATTGGGTCTGCTGGTATTTTTGTGAAAACAAGCTTCGTATTTGAGTTTCTGTAAGCTGAGACCATGCGCGAAAGCCAAAATTTGTTATACCTGAACCGATCTCCCGTTTGAGGAGGCAATGGATCCTCAAATCGAGTTTTTAGTCTGTTCACAATAGTTGTAACGTTTTCATCATGGACAACGGCATTATTGGCTGCTTCCAACATATCCACCAGTCGGCCGTGTATACCATCAAAGTTATAGTCAACGATGTGGAAATCTCTGTTTGTTTTGAGATTGCTTAGCCGCTCTTTGGGGTTGAAGAGAAAATCACGCACATCTCGCCTGAGAGCATACATGCGTAGTGTTGTGCCTATAATCGATTCCCGCTGACATTCTCCGTCAGTAAATGTTCTTGCGACATCGAATGCTTCGTAAGAGGAGATGTATGGCGAAAGAAACTGAAGATCGAGGATACGATTTGTTGGATTCTCAAATCTCGTTTCATCGAAGTCCCAGTAGGAATTAAGAGGAATAAGCACAATCTTGAACTTGTCTCTTTTTGCATCAATCTGATTGAGAAGGTAATACCATACTCTCAGCGTAGAACCCGGCATACCAAGATTTATCGCGTGCCAACTTTTGTTTTTCACGGATTGATCGAAATATTTTGAAGAGAATCCCTGAGCTATTCTTGAATCACCTAGAGCTGCGACAAGGTTCTCTGAAGAATTTGGTTCTCGTCCCCCCAAACTGCTTCTAAATTTGAAAATTCCCGCTGCTGAATTGAGCTTGATATATCTGTAATAAAAGCCTGTTCGAAACAAGAGAATATCTAGAAGGATGAATATGCAAATTGCAGCGCAGGTGGTGCTATTTCGCCTTCTGAAACTTATTGGGAACTGCATTACGTTCTAAAGAATTACGAGTGTTAGAACGCTAACTTTATTACATAGCCGTCTTAAAGGCGGTGAAGAACTGGTGAAAAGGTCTATCCAAAACCCATCTTTGGCCGGCTTCTGAATAATCAATCCCAAATCAACTCACATGGTTTTTTGTCGTGAATGATTGCATCAGCTGTTATTAGTGGACTATCAACGCGAAGGGCCATAGCTACGATTAGCACATCAAATGGATCGCGACTAAATCCCAATCCATGAGAGCGAATAATATCCTCTGTTTCAATATCGAGAACTGAAATTGCTTTGGCGAAAAAGTGTTCTTCGACATATTCTTCAAGAGAGACCGAGGGGCGCACCGTCCCGCTTTTAATCAGCAGGGATAGTTCCCACAAAACCACTGCTGGAATGAAGATCGCGCACTTTCCTTCGACTGCATCGTCAAAAACTTGTTTGACTTTACGTGGCAACTTATTGAACTGCGCTGTTATGTACCAGACAAGAGGGTGAGTATCGGTAACCGATAATGATGGCAATCTCATAGGTCATGTGCGGATTTTTTTAGTGATTCGACAACAGAGTCTGTTATTTGCTGACTAGCTGCTTCCAATTCACGCATAAGCACTGCTGAACCTGCTAGCTGTCTCTTAGGCTCAAAAGGCTCTTTCGCTTGCGCTAGCAACCAAAGATAGTCCTGATAGCTCATCATAACAGCAGCGACTTTACCGTAATCAGTTACTTCAACAATGCCACCATTATTGGACAGACCTTCAACAATGGGCGCGAACTGCTCTCTTGCTTGTGCTTTTCCAAACCTCTTCAGGTTTTTCTTTGAATTTGTAACCATGACTCATCCAGAACTGTACAGATAATATTGTACAACTTTTAACAAGGCTTGTAAAGCGCGATTAACATGCATCCAGCTAACGGGAGATCAGCGTTGCAAATCTGGCAGCAGGTCTGAACGGCCCAGCGCGAACATGGTTCCGATGAAAAGGCTGAATGTTCCGGTCAAAATGCTAATAGCGAGAAGTACTGGTTTGAAGCGCGCCGCGCTCATTAGACCAGCGCATGTTAGTAGTGCAATTGATGTATTCGAAATCAATAATCCGAGAATGAAAGATAGGAGAATCATTCCGCCAAGGCTATGTGTTGCTGAACCACCGACTGCAGCTATCAAAAGAACTTGAGTTCCGGTCTCGGCGCCAAACCCGTGAATGACACCAATGCCAAATGCTGCTGGAGCACTATATTGATTGAGCATTCTTTCTTCTGGAGCCGCTCCACGTAATTTCGATAACAGAAACATCCATCTGCTCTGGAGAAAGAGAGCGTCTCCCTGGCGATGCAAAATAGAATAGAAAATCCAAACACCGAGGGCTAATAGCGTTATACCGACAGCCTTTTCCATAATTGGATCAAGCCAAATCGGCAGAACCGTCGCAAACATAAGGGCTGCTATGCCAAGAACTAAGACTATGGCGGCATGGCCCAGCGCATAAAATGTTGACAGTCTAAGTGCATTGTTGCGTTGCGATAGAGAGATTGTACTGCCATCACTTGTAGTGGCAGTCGTGCCGACAATATCTGCAATTGCAGCAATGTGATCCCAGTCGATTCCATGGCGTATCCCCAGAAGGAGCGCATTGCCTAGAATTAGTAAGAAACCGAAATCCATTTTTAATTGGAGATTTCCGGAGGGTTCGGGGGAACAGATCTCGCCAACTGACGTTCTACCATTTCCATTATAACGATATCCGGTTTTTCCTTTTCGATAGTTTCAATTGGAAAATCGAAGTTGCCTCGCCAGTGGAAGTAAGCTCTGCGAAAGCTGTGTGACAGGAAAGGTTGAAGAGCGGTTGTGAATGAATCTCGAATTACGAAGGCTGTCGGCAGCTTTGCATCAGGATAAGTGGTAGCAAAATCTGCAAATTGCTTGCCAACCTTTTCAGGTGGCGCAGGATCATTGCTTAGAGACCAATTGGCACCCTTCAAAGAAACCGGGCGGTAGTGATCTTCGATGTGTAGCTCGAATCCCATAGGTCCAATTAGATCTCCATGATAATTGGCTTCTTTCTCCAGGTTTATATCTTTTGCTTCAAGTCTTTGCAGATTTGGAAAAACCTTGTTGAGAGAATCAGTGATGGCCCCATAGGCTAAACATGCACCATATTCGTTCCAGTGTGAATCGGTTTTGAAATAGAGGAGTTGTTCGTTTACTTCAGCGATCTTTTTGTTTTCGCTCATCGTTTTGCGCAGATCGATGAAATTGACATTCGTATACGCTTTTAGATACTGACACAATTGATCGGCCCTTGAGGTCTTATTCAACGCGTTGTATTTCTCCGGAATGAATTCAGGATAAATAGTGCACTTGCTCGGCGCAAGGACAAACAAGAACTTGATATTGTGCTTATTCAACCAGTCGGTACGATCTTGCAAGCACTTTGCCCAATTACGAATTTCCGGCTCAGTTAGTAGCGGAAAATGTCGAACTGTCTCTATATCGCCACCATCGAAAAAATAGAGCCAATCGCTTTTTCCAACCAGAACCTTATCAGGTCTGGCTGGAAGCTGAAAAGCAAAGAATCGAAGAAACGATAGATCTGAAATTATTTCGCTGCGATATGCAAAATGATCTGTGTAGAAAGAAGTGAAGGCACTCGGATAACTGCTTATATCGCTGGTGGAAGGAAAGGGTGTGGTGCTTCGCTGTTCCAGCGGTGAAACTGTTGAAATGCCAGTAAAGCAGTTGGCAATCGAAATAATCGCAAGGGCAAGAAGAGGAAGAAGAAACAAAAGCGCAGTCGAGATGTTTTCTGTAGTAGCCAGAACATCTACGTGCCTGTCTTGGCTTATAGCAGTTTCTGTTTTCGCTTTGGGAAAACTGGAAATCAGCGTTCTATACCTCGTGCCCACTCATTGCCGGAACCAACTTGGCTGGTTGTTTCTCTTCCTTTGGAACCTTTGGTTTGGCGCTTGCCAATTTTGAATAGCAAAGCTCCAATAGAGGTTTCTCTATGAATTTATAGGTGAGCAAACCGAGGGCGAGAGCGACTGTGAAAAGAAAGAGTGTCCATCCGGTCTTGATAAGATCCGGAGAATCAGCGAATAAGGCATAGTAAGGTCTCGCTGCCATGAGCACCATGTAGTGGACGAGGTAGAGAGAATAGGAAGCATCCCCTACATAAATAAGCCAGGCAGGCATTTTCCAGCGTCCGTAATGTTCCAATCCGATTGCACCATAAACAATGAAAGCGGCAGTTGTTTCAAGGAATAACAAACAGTATGGCTGGGCCTGAAGGTGTGGAACTAAACCAACCGAACTGAGGTAAGCGCCAATCGATAAGACAACAACTCCAAATGCCAGAGAAGTACCCGGAAAATAATAGCGGCCTTGTTTAGCCAGTAGCGCTATTGCAACACCAAACATAAAAGAGAAGTTGTATAAGTGAAACATGGCATCTGCATATACCCAATTGGGTAGTATCGCCGATGGTGCAAACCATCTCACCCAGGTTGCTGTAGCCCAAATAGAAAGAAATACTGGAAGCCATCTGGGAGAGGCGAACATGAAGAGCCCGAAGAAAACATAGAAAATGACTTCGTGAATGAGAGACCAGGAAACAGGATTTAACTGATTGGTGAATCCTGGCAAAAGAAAATAGCTGGATAACCAGTCACGCCACTGATGTTGTCCGGAAAAAACAAGTGCGGCAATAACGACGCTGGATAGAATCCAATAAAGTGGATAGATTCTGTAAAAGCGCTTGAGCGCATAGTCCCAAATTGCGGTTGGATTCCCAAATTTTGAAAGGGTCGAAATGGTAATGATAAAACCGCTAATCACAAAGAATACTTCCACCCCTCCGAAGCCGAAGAAGTGAGTTGGGTACATCAGGCGGAAATGGGCCTTTGGCCATTCGTCCAGCTCCCTCATGGCCAGGTGAGCCATGAGTACGAGTAAACCACCAATACCGCGCAATGCCTGTACGCTAAGAATTTGCGACTGTTTCATCGTGCCAAGTGTATACAAAACGGGCTGAATTTTCACTTGGCTTTGCCGTTGATTAAATCCGCTTATTGTAGGTAGACGCCCAATTGGTGCCGATTTATGCCCCTGTCATGGTGAAGCTGTTGTTTCTATAATCTTGGAAACTTAACGAAATCTGATGATATGGCGTTTAAGCACATCCGTTGGTAGTGCCTTTTATGAAGTCGGTAAGACTCTTCACGTAGGCTTCTAACTCGGATTTGGTGGCAGATCCGACGCATAGTCGTAGGACGGGCTCGGTTTGGGAAGCGCGTGCGTTAAACCACCAGCTTTCGTAATCAACGGATAATCCGTCTATCCATGATTGTTGACCGTCACTGAATCTGGTGGCAAGCAGTTGCATGGTACCGGAAACGTCCGGCACCTTGAAATTTATTTCGCCACTGTTTGCGTAAGTTTGTAATGGAGCGGTTAGCTCCGAAAGACGTTGTCTGGTGTTGGAGAGAATGTTCAACAATTCTACGAGGACGCGCAAAGCATTGTCAGTGCAATACATGTCGGACCAATAGTAATGTGCAGACAATTCACCAGCTAGAGATGCATTGAGATTTTGCATGTCTCGCTTTATTGATGAATGTCCAATACGAGATTTGAAAGCTTCGCCACCAAGTTTTTTGATGTGTTCCGGCACCGCGCGACTGGAACGCAAGTCATAAAGAATCTTGGCTCCTGGTTTAGATTTGAATAAGCGCTCGGCCAGTAAGGCTGTTATGAAATCGGTTGGCGTAAATATGCCGCGTTCATCAACAACTACAATGCGATCACCATCGCCATCAAATGCAACTCCAAAATCGGATTTGGTTTCAACCACGGCATTGGAAAGATCGACAAGCGCTCCTTCATCAAGAGGATTCGGAGAACGCCGTAAAAATGTGCCGGTCGGCTCCAAATCTAGTGCATGCATTCGGACAAGTGGAGTGCTATCGAGAAGAGCTTCAACTTCCGGACCGACAGGGCTACCTCCAGTATCCACAACAACACTAATAGGCCTTTTCAAGGCAAAGAAGCTATGGACATGCTCAACATATCTATCCAGGCTGCGGCTTGAATAAGGAATTAGCTTGCCGCCTGCTCGATCCTGAAAAGATTTATCCATAAGTTTGTGTATTTCGCTAAGTCCGTTCTCTGAACTAACTGGTTGAGCGTCGCGCCGGCAAATTTTAAAGCCGTTGTGCTTCGAAGAAAGATGGCTGGCTGTAACGGCGATAGAGCAATCGTATTTGTTTTCGGCACCTTCCCAATATACGCGCGGAGTAGATGACAATCCCATGCTCGTAACTTGCTGCCCGTAGCGAACAAGCTGAGTGCAGAGCACTCTTGCAAGTAGCGGTGAGGTTACACGGGAATCATGTCCCACCAGGTAGCTATCCGAGGAATTTGGGCTAATGTAGGCTGCGATTGCCTTTCCGAGGCTTTCGGCGAAAGCTTCATTTATTTCTTCGGGATATAGCCCGCGTATGTCGTAAGCGCCAAAAACACTTCCCATCGGGTTCTCCAGGTTGCCGACTTAACCATAACAAACCCATCCGCAAAGATCATGGCTGGCAACTTAGAACTATTTATGTATGCGACTTTGCACTTTGCCACTAAACTATTGCCAAGCCAAGAGCAAAGGAGGTCGGAAAGCAGTAAAACCCGGAGACAACGAGCATACGGACAGTGGAGGTGAGAGACATCCGTGGCACCACCGAATTCCACTCCGACCGCAGAGTATCCGACGAAGCCATCTGCTGCGATTAAACTTGCACTAGAGAATCTCGATCTGCATATCCTGTTTGATTCGGAGTACTACATCGAACACTACCCCAGCGTTGATGCTGAGTTTTTGCATCCGTTCGCTCATTTTTGCTCGACAGGCGCTTTTGAAGGGAAAAATCCCCACCCGCTTTTCGATATTAGTTACTACAAAGTTTTGAATCCCGGCATGTCTCCAAAGGAGAATCCTCTTGCGCACTTTTTGAGAAAAGGTGCTCGTGAAGAGAGGGATCCGCACCCGATGTTTGACACCAAATACTATCTTGCTGTTAACCCAGACATTGAGGTAGCACCAAAGCCGTTTCTGCATTTTCTTGAAAGAGGCGGATTTGAAGGCAGGCGGCCCCATCCACTCTTTGATACTGAGCATTACTTGCAAAAAGTGCCCGGTCTTCTCGAAAAGGGCATCAACCCACTTGCCCATTACTTATGGCACGGCGTGCGGCTAGGTGTTGATCCGCATCCGTTGTTTGATACCAATTTCTATTTGAAATCGAATTTGAGTTTGATTCGACCGGGACGAAATCCAGTGGTGCACTATTTAGCAGAAGGTGCCAAGGCCGGTTTGGATCCGCATCCACTTTTTGACACTTCATTCTATCTGGATAAATATCCGGAAGTAAAAGGCGTAAATCCGCTTGTTCACTATGTGTTGGTTGGTGCAAGTGAAGGCAGATTGCCGCATCCAACCTTTATCAACTCGGCGGAATATTTTCAGAAGCTTGCGCCTGCCAACGAACACCGCACAGCGCTCGAAGCTTACATCAGAAAATGCACAGCGCTGAATTTAGATCCGTGTTCGTTCGAATCACTTGCGTCACTGCCAAAAATTGCTTGAACTATTTGGCTGTTTGTAAAAAGGTTCGCGCATAGGGATCGTTTTGCAGCGCATCCAGCAAAAATTTATTCACTACCTGGTCGCGCTCATCTGCGTTTGCATAACCTGGCTCAAGTTGGGCGTCTTCTCTGCGATCGTGACCGATCATCGGCTTACTTGCAATGCTTGCTTCTAATGCGGGAATGAGATCTTTGGTATTGCCGTTTAAGGCTTTGATAACACGATCGTTCGTCTGTATGTCGGTAAGATCGTGTTTGACATAAGCATTTTCATTGCCAATATCTTGCTTCTCTGATGCCATTAACAGGCGTTTTGAGAGGATGTCATCTCGCGTTGCGCTTTGAAGTTCAATTGATAAATTAGGAAGTTTGAGAAGAGCGTTATCTGCGTCTATGACGGCTTGCTCTTTTTTCATATCGGCTGGATCTTTTGCAATCGCATCACGATCGCCCTGAGCGTCGCGACGATCGTCCTTATTGCTACTGGCGTGCAATCCCAATGCCTTATCTAGAAGTTCCTTTGGAATCGGCTTGCCGGCTTTTACAAGAGCAAGAATTTGATTGTCGATTGCTCCGACATCTTGCGCTAATTTTTGGGCCGTATTATCGATTGGCGGATAAGTTCTGTCATCTGCCTGGTCGCTGGCATCGCGTTTGGAGCTAGCCAAATGTTGTTGAACAAAGTTACCGACCACCGAAACTTCATTTGTTTTGTCGAACATCACTATCAACCCCGCAACATTAACTGTGCGCGTAATTTAGCAGGGTTTTGTGGCGTTATCTTGGCAACAGATTAATTCCGGTGCCCGTGGCTATTTATCTGTGTTTTGGTCGGTACAAATCGGCCAAAATGCATGGATCTTGCACTGCCGCTAGCAGCATCTTATTTATTTGATTATCGTGAAAATCAGCCTCGGCGTATCTGGGTTCAAGACCCGCATCTTCACCACGGTCTAGCTCTGTTTGTTCTTTGGACGTAATACTAGCTTCGAGGGCGGGAACTAAATCGGCACGGTTTCCCCTTAATGCTCTTGCAACACGATCGTTAACTGCTAGTTCAGCAACATCGTGTTTGACGTAACCGGCTTCGTTAGCGTAGTCTCGCTGCTCATTGGTAATTAGCCCTTTCTTCGAAGCAATATCTTGCTGCAGCATTTGCTGCATTTCCGGAGTTATGTTTGCCGTTCGCAAAAGTGCATTATCAGCGGCGATCACTCTTTGTTCTGATTGCACATCTCTTTGGTCTTGGGCGATTGCATCGTTGTCACCCTTTCTGTCCCTACGGGCATCGGCACTGGTTGCCTCATGCAGCTTCAAGGCTTCATCAATAACTGATTGCGGAACTGTTTGACCCGTACGAATGAGTCTCAGTATTTCATTATCTACATCGACTGCGCTTTGAATGGTAGTGCGCGCTGCTTTATCTGGTGTTGGATAAGTAAGATCATTGTGCTCGTCAGCGAGATTGCGTTGAGTGCTCGCTTGATGCTGGCGCACAAATTCACTTAGAGCTGATGATACTTCTGGTTGTGCAACCGGTTGATTGGCTGGTCTGTCTGTCATAAGGTCACCCCAGGAAACGGTTGACGATGTAAAGAAGTTACCAGAATCTTGTGGCAAACTTGGGTTGATAGGCTGCCCCAATTTAGTCAAACTATTCTCGGTTCCTCCAGCTCTGACCTGGCTTTGCCACATTTATGGCTTTTACTTAATGTGTGGGGTTGATTTGGCTTGGTGCGATGGCCGCAGGAACTTCAATTAGATTAGATCAAGCAGAAACGAGCAGCACTGAGCATTCGCTGAGCAGCGACAATTTGCGCAATCAAGCCGCGGATTTGTTGCAAACTTCGCGTCCGGATAGAACGTCCGGTCCGCAAGCATTGCCTGATCATCTCGATGTGGGAAGCGCGGACAACCTATATAAGCAAGGAGATCAGCCTGCAACTCTTGCGCCATTAAGATCCCAATCGGAAACAAGCAGCGATCAGCCGCGAGTTGTGCTTGCCAGAGCCGATGCAGATACCCAGGTTAAGGATATGCTGCGCGGAATTAAACTAACCTCTGCAAATCCAGATGAGCGAGTGTCGCTTGATCGGAAAGATCTCGAACATGCGGCCTCCCACGATGCCAAAATGAGTGCCTCAGATCTGGCCGATTTGAAAAAAAATACGGATACTTTTTTAGCCAGAGCCAAACAAGATGGGCTCAGTCCAGATGAAGTCAGCGGCACATTGGAACAAGTTACTAGAATTCTGAGGGGTGATAATCAAAACACTGGTGGGACGCCAATAAGCGCCGACCAGCGTGCACAAATCGCTGAGCAAGTTATGGCCCAAGCAGCTGATCCAGAACGTGTGAAACAAGGCTCCAGTAATACGTGCCTCTTTGGTGAAATGGAGAAGAAAATGTACAAGGAACACCCCTCGGATGCGGCCAGAGTCGTAGCTGATGGTGCCCTGGATCATAAAGTAATGACGAGCAACGGTGCTGTTGCTTTGGATGCCGAAAGCGTCAGTGTGAAACATAATGGTCCACAAATACCTGGAGTAAACGGTAACGAGCGATCAATGGCAAGCCAGGTGTTTCAGGTTGCTGCTGTAAATGAGCAATTGCAACGAGTTAACGATGCCATTCATCATGGCGATTTGATCGATGGCTCTCATGCAGGACAAACGTTTCAATATGCACTTAGATCAAGCACTGGACCGACAGACAGCGGTGAGCGTATCTACAACATTGCTCAGAATCCACCTGAGCTAATTTATTCAGGCGATCCGGATATTGCCGTTGG
>CAJCIF010000118.1 GCA_903970355.1 Actinomycetota bacterium | reverse complement strand
AAATCTTACCTTCGCACCGCCGATGTAATTAAGGCCACTACTTATTTCATTGCAACGGCGTTGTGCTTCCTGCATAAGAGCCGCCGGAGGTACGGTAACCTCTCTGACATTGGCCCAATTGAAGTTGCCTTGAGATACGAAAGCGAATCCGCGAGCCGGTGCTCTGTAGAGCAATTCGGAGAAGGCCATTTCACCAATAACACCGTGAAAATAGACCTTTTTGACCATACCGCCGCCCATTTCCAGACGTGCGATCGGAATGTTTAACTGATCGTAGAGGGTGAGGAGCCCTTCACGGCGATTCTCAATGATGGTATTGACGAGCTGTATGATCTCAGCAGCGCCGTTAATTGTGCCGGAGGCTTCCACGCCCGAGCTCGAAAATGGCAGGGTAAGAGCACGGTGCAATTCACCCACTTTTTCCGGACTTAATTCCTGCAAGATTGGATCTAAAACGATCGTGGCAAAGTCGTTGAGTTGCGCCGGGTACTGATCGGGCGGCCCGCCCGTATAGGTCAGATAATTATTCCTTGCCTCTTTTTTGTCGAAATCCGGATGGATCGAAATAGCTTTGATGCCAAGCGTAAGATCCGGATGCGGAAAGAGTACCTGCAGCGCCCAGGGTGCATCAGCATACTGAAAGACATTGGTTGCACAAGTAACAGCGCGGCTCTTTGAGACTATGAATGCTTCGCCCAGTACAAGCGGCGGATCAAAAGTCCGGTCTACCAAAAGACCGGTGGCATTCGAAAAATTTTGCTGCAGAATATCAGAACTCATGACTTTGTCGCTTTCTCTCAGACACCCCGGAGTCGTTATACCATCCTTTTATTTCGCTAGCCACACCTGTGTGCAACAAGCATGTAGAAGTGCACTTAGCCCGATATGCCCGGGTAGCATATGAGCCAAAAGACTTGTTATATACTCCTTAGAATGTACGTATTTGCATCGATGTGACTCAAGATGTCTCAGGAAATAGTCGAGAAACAAGAGAAAGCCGGAGAAACAAAGCCCTATCCAAATTATCGGGTATTAGTCCTCAATGACGAGCGCTTTTCTTTTGAGCATACGGAAAAATGCCTTACCAAATATATTCCAGGCATGTCACGAGACAAAGCACACCAAATCACTCTTAAAGTGCAGCATGATGGCGTAGCAGTTGTTTGGGTCGGACCGAAAGAAGTTGCCGAAATGTACCACGAGCTTCTGAAATCAGAGGGAATTTCCGTTTGCATCGAGCCGGATTGTTGAATTGTCGTTTTTAGATTGCGGTGTTTTCGCCTCTTCCCGAGGAGGCAAAATAAAACAGCGCACCGAACCCCAGGCCTGAGGCAAACAGTAATGGCAGGGCGTGTAACCAGCCGCCACTGCCTCACGACGGAAATGAAACGGCATCAAATGGGCAGCACTAATCACCCTTCCATATGGACATGATGGCCGATGGAATTTTTGAGAATTGCTGTTGCCAAAATACTTGTATGGTAATTCCTGCAGATCAGTTTGATTGCTAACGGGATATTGATCAGCATTTGTATGTTCTCGTATAGGTTCCGACAGATTCTCGGAGTTGCTAACACTACCCTTAGTTTCATTTTCAGAAACCGACTCTTTGCAACCAGGGTTTTCTTCTTGTCTGACGAGAGCATTTTCCATACACAACACAGAACGAGCCGCCATTAGTGCAAACGCCGGCACTAACGTGCCCGCAAGCATAAGCCGCATTCTTTTGTTCGAGTTAAAACGCATGTTGATTAAACGACAGGCGTTCTCAAAAGGTTCAGTGTTTGTGATTAGAAATGCCGACGACTTTACGTTCTGTGCCTGGCATTTTCATTTTATTCTCAATTGCTTCAACCCATACGGACAATAGCCTGAGATGTTTTTTGCCTTTTTCACCGAGTCGATGTTCGTATGTTTTTAGTTGGCGATAGTACTTCAACAATACCGT
The DNA here is from genome assembly GCA_903970355.1 of Actinomycetota bacterium. GTDB lineage: Bacteria > Cyanobacteriota > Vampirovibrionia > Obscuribacterales > Obscuribacteraceae > CAJCIF01. Next base: position 2,138 of record CAJCIF010000118.1, on the reverse strand, counting down.
GAATAATCTGAAGACCGCCTCCGGCTGCGAGTTGCCATAACAATGCAAACCGAGCTCCGGTACACCGGCAATTGTTTTGTCTGCTTTGATTCGAATGCGAGCGGAAAGAAGTCCTTCACTCCAGGGTAAAGCGACCTCGTTAACGCTGGATGGTTTTGCGCGACGCATCAAACCTCCAATACGCAACGAGCTGTTGCATTTCTGGTATCACTACACATAGCTATCGTTTGAAATCTCTTCTGGGGGGAAGCCTTTGCAAATCAGTACGTGCTGTCTCTTCCGTAGTGAAGACCTTATTCAGTATAACTCTTTCTTGCCTGTCGTCTAGTCTTTGCACTGCATTTTGTTCGATTGCCTACAATTGTCTATTGGCGGGCGTTTCAAGAGTCGCGATCTAACGCAGATCAACTTCGATCGATTAGATCGATCGCCTTTTCCAAAATGTTTTCGGGAGACAATTGGTCTACTGCAAACCAATTGATCTGCTTATTTCCCCGAAACCACAGCATTTGCTTGCGTGCCAGTTGATAGTTATGCAAGATGCACATAGCTCTAACATCATCCAACTGAACTTCTTCTTTGATATACGGAACGAACTCTTTGTAGTTAACAGCCCTGTTGAGTACAGCTTCGTATCGCTTAAGACCAAAAAGATTTTCTACTTCTTTGACGAGACCATTTTCAATTTGCTGATCAAAACGTTGTGAAATAACACGTCTGTGCTTTTCGCGATCTTGCCAGAACAGTCCCAGCCAGAGGGTCTTAAAGGGCGGTTCTTCCTTTGCGATTGCTTCTGAAAATGGTTTGCCGCCTATCAAAGACACTTCAATGGCCCGAATCACTCGTACCCGATCATTAACGCTCAAACGATTAGCTGTGACAGCATCTAGCTCTTCCAATCTTCTATGCAAAGCGATATTGCCGTGCGTATCGGCAAACATATTTAGATCGTTTCTCAATTGTTGATGTGGTTCTACTTTTGGAATGACAATACCTTCCAACAAAGCACGCGCATAAAGTCCAGTGCCTCCACAGACGATCGCAGCGCGCTCCTCTTTAACTGATTGCGTTAATATTGGCTCCGCTTTTTCCTTAAACTCAGCCACCGTAAAAAATCGATCCGGATCCAGGACATCTAACATATGATGGGTAGCGCGCTTCTGTTCTTCCGGAGATGGTTTAGCTGTGCCTATATCCATGCCGCGATAAACAGTGCGTGAATCACAAGCGATAATTTCGCAGCTGAGCTTCTCAGCCAGCTCAAGACTCAACGCTGTTTTGCCGGTACACGTCGGTCCGACTAAGGCAACTACTACGGAATTTTTGCGCGGCATCAAGAAATTATAAGTGTGATCAACCCTGCACCGATATCAACCACCGGTTGCACGTGCCAGGGCTGAGAAAAGGAGCAAAATGAGCCATCCTGTCCAAACGATATAAACAACCACAAAGATAGCAGGCACAGCCACCATCAAAGTAACAGTACGCATTCGGCCCAATCTAAGAACGCTGTCAAACGCTACCACTTCCAGAAATAAAAACCACAAAGTGACCGAGAGCAAGAGAATGCCAAACAACGGTGTCCAGAGCGTAAGACATACAAAAGGTGCTTTCAGAATAAGCGGTATGAACGCCCAGCCTGTCGTAACCAAACATGTTTTGTAGGGAACATTTCCTTTTGTCCAGGAGGATAGAAAGCACAAAAAAGCGGCAAGGGTGAACCAGAGGAAAAGGCTGCTAATTGTCGATCCAAGAACAGAAAAATGATCGATCCCTCCGGCGAGGAGAGATTTTGCAAAAGCATCGAAAGTAATAGCTATCCAAACTGCCGCAGAAACACCAAGCAGGGCATTCTTCTCAACCGGATAGACGAGCGGATCACCGAGCGCTTCAAAGCACTTCATCGGTGCAAACAGAACACAAAAGAAAATGTCCGCCCACGATTCAATCGGCATATCATCTTCGGTTGGCAAAAGAGGCGCTTGTGGCAGCGGCTCTTTATCGGAAGGTGTTTCCGGCTCCATCACTGTTGCATGATCCAGAGAGGTTGGCGATAAAACTGATGATTGAGAAATTCAGGCATCATCGATTTTAGAATTGTCTCTTCACTCAATGCGCTTCTCGGGTTGATGTAGCGC
>CAJCIF010000117.1 GCA_903970355.1 Actinomycetota bacterium | reverse complement strand
CCAGTTTCCACTTTCGCCGGCGACTGGCTTGAAAGGAGCTCCGGCACTGCCTTGAGCCCACTGATCTACGCCCGGTCCTGATATTGGCGCCTGCGAACCGGAAGAATCTTGACCTTGCTTTGGATTTTCCGAAACTTTTCTGCGTATGGCTTCGGCAAGCGTAAGAGACTGATCGTTCATTAAGCTGTCTGCATTGGGAGCTTGCACTCCAAATTTTTCACCCAGGGAGCGCGTGCTTGACTGTGCTTCTCTGCTGTCACCACCCATGGGAGCCTGATGCTGCATTTGCTCCGGTGGCGCAAACTTAGACATGTTCCTCATTTTGCTCGACATAGACTGAGCTTGCTGCGCATCTTCTTCTGTAAAACGCGCTGGCACAACTTCGCCGGTGCTCGGCTGGGCCGCAGGCCCGCGTCTGTGTGGGAATGCGCTCTGTTGCTTAGGAGGAGGAGCTTTAGTAGCACCGTTGGGGGCAACTTTCGGCGCGCTGTCTTTCTTGAACATTTGAAGCAAACCGGCAAATAGACCCGGCTTCGGCTGAGGCAGTTGTTCGATTACGCTTCTGGCTAAAGTCTCTAATTTCTGGGGAAGCAATTCTTCTGGTATAGGCAATTCTTCTGAAGCGAGAATGACCTGTTGCACCTGGTGGTGAAACTTCTGGCATGAGTCGCACGACTCAAGGTGAATGAGCAAAGAATGGTCGTCTTGCGGAGCAATCTCCACATCGAATCGCTGCTGGATTAGGAATCTATAGCGTGCACAATTCATGACTTAACTACCAGCCGACCTCTCTTTTAACCCCGACCCAAACACTTAACGATTTGCACTCGTGCCCGATACAACCATGCCATCACTGTCTCAGGACTTTGATTTAGCACCGCAGCAATCTGGTCATAATCCAGAGACATTTGATGCCTCAACATGAAGACTTTTTGCTGCTCCTGGGGCAAAGAGCTTAAACATCTTCGTACCCGTTGAGTGCCTAGAATTACCGTTGTTTCCCAGTCCATCTGGGAGGAACCATCGTTTGTCGGATCCATGCGCTGAGTTTGTGAGACAGTCTGCGAGTACTGTTCGTGATAACTGGCACATGCATCGACAATGAACTGCGCCAGCCAATCCCAAATAGGCATACCGATTTGCTTTGGATTTATTTGATTCAATTCCATAAACGCTGTTTGAAAGGCAAGCACCGTGAGATCTTCAGCGATAGCCGGATCATCAGTTGCTAATAACGCGATTGCGTAAAATCGTTCCTGATAAGTCCATACAAATTCATTGCGTTTGTCTTTATCGCCCTTCTTGATATCTGCAAGAACAACGGATGCGGACTGATTGAAGCTAGTGCGAGAAGGTAGGATTGCCATCTAATTTATATGGATTGAATTAACCGCCAAGATTTGTGAAGATCGCCAATGATTTAAAACCGCATCGGCGTACATACGCCCTACGCAGGTTAGTAATGCCCTACTCGTGTCCACCGCCATACGCCTAAATTTTGGTGTGAAACGCGCAAAAGCCACCTCAAGTGTACCTGATTACTTAGAATCGAGTCTGCACGCTGAAAATATTGTGGCTTGTAAGGACATCCTCCTTCCTGCCCCTCTTAGAAGATCCGAGCAATTAACATAGATGTACCACGATTGCCCCTTTGCTATTACCACTGGCTATCTCAATAACTAACAACAAATGGCTAAACAATTTGATTATCGGCTACTGATTACGGTAGGCACCAACAATGCTTTCACCCTAACAACTGTTTTGAGCGCACCGCGTCAATGCTTACCAGCAGACGTTCTTGCCGCTTGTCAGAATACGCGTATTACAGCCGAGAGCAGCGAAACTCCGCGCCACTTCTCGATTTTCGCAACGTATGTAATTTCTGAGTATTTCGCCTTAGCCCATCGCACGGGGCTTTACAACCGTCAACGTGGTTTGTGGGAAGCGGTTGGCCGCGTCGTTGAAGTGCGAGTTAAACGACCACAGTTTGGAATATTCAATAAAGTTAATGCGCCGTTTGTCGATTTCTCATTCTTGGATTCGAAGGGTCAAACTTTGATCTTCGCAAGCTTGCTCGATGAAGTGGGATCGGAAAGTAAATACGAGACGGACAGCGGTCTCAAGAAGTATGTCGAAGATGCAATTAAACGTGCCGAAAAGGAAAAAAAGCGCGGTGCACCATTGGCCGGATTATTTCTGGGTTTGCCAAATCCAATGTCCAAAACGGTTTTGGATATGGTGGCACGACAAACTGGTGCCACAGACCCTGTAGCCCGCTATGAATCGATGTTACCCGACCCTTTAAGTGTGCCACTCAATCTCATCGGTTTCAGCTGGATCGGCGATGGATCAGGCCGCATGCGCGTCCAATTCTCCCACCCACAACTAAAAGGCTTTTCAGAAGCAAGTACTTTAGTGGAAGTGAATTAGCTAGAAATCAATCTTCCAAATATCCAGCAAGGCGACCGGACCAATTTGGTTGGCGTAGTTTCCGAAATGCTTTGTGCTCTATTTGGCGTACACGTTCACGCGTAATATTGAACAGTCTGCCCACTTCTTCCAGTGTTCTTTGACGGCCGTCTTCCAGTCCGTATCTAAGGTGCATGATGTCGCGTTCGCGCGGAGTTAATTGACTCAACATCCGGCTGAGATCTTGCCGCATCAATTCTTCTTCTGTCGTGGAATCCGGGCGAGAAGATTCGTTATCTTCAATGAGATCACCTAGATATGTTTCTTCATCACGGTTGAGCGGCATCTCCATAGAAACCGGTTCACGATCAGCCGCTATGATTTCTTGAATTTTGTTTACTGGTAAATCCATCGCACCCGACAATTCAATTTCGTTCGGTTTGCGACCAAGTTCTTGCGCAAGACGCGCACTTGTCTTTTTCAACTTATTGATTGATTCAACCATGTGCACCGGCACACGGATTGTGCGCGATTTGTCGGCTAACCCACGGCTGATTGCTTGTCTAATCCACCACGTTGCATAGGTGCTGAATTTGAAGCCTTTTGTGTGATCGAATTTCTCAGCTGCTCTTATCAAGCCGAGATTTCCTTCTTGAATTAAGTCTTGGAATGGTAAGCCTCGGTTGACATATTTCTTGGCAATGGAAATGACAAGTCTCAGGTTTGCCTGAATCAACTTTTTCTTTGCATCCAGATCGCCTTTGGCGATCAGTCTGGCAAGTTCAATTTCTTCATCGGGTTTGATCATGCGAACACGACCAATTTCCCTGAGATACAAACGAACGGAGTCTTCAGTGAAGCCGTCGTTAACTGGCTTCTCTTCTATCTCGACTTCACCGTCTTCTGCGATGACCGGCTCATCGTCAGGCTCAAAGACACCGACCTCAGACCATTCGTCAGCGAGCGGTTCTACTTTAGGTGCCAAATTTCGTGCTGCCATGCTTTGTCCCAACGAGTCTGTGTTTTCTAATCGCTTTCTACCCATCCAGTTGATTTTCCTAGCAGTCAAGGCTAATATTAAGTTTTGTAAAGAGCTAGCGATTCCGTGGTTAACTTGAATTGTGGAAGGAAGCGCTTTTCTTTTTCACATGTATAGATATGCGGACGTTTCGGGCATGATAAAGGAACGATGTGAAAACAGGTAACCAGTGTCATGATCGAAGGCAACTTTAAAGACGCCAGTCTGCCAGGATTGCTGCAATTTCTCGCAACTGAATCCAACAAGCTTTACAGGGTAAAGCTGAGCACGAGTGGAAACAGTGGCGAAGTATTTGTTCAGAACGGTACTGTCATTTCGGCCAAGTTCAGCCTGCTGGACGGCGAAGATGCAATGTGCGAATTCTTGTCATGGCGTGACGGAGCTTTTTCCGTTGAACGTTTACCTGCTGAATTCGAAACTACCGTAAACAAAAGCATCAACCTGCGCCTGCAAGGACCAACCACATTTGTCA
>CAJCIF010000116.1 GCA_903970355.1 Actinomycetota bacterium | reverse complement strand
ACTGTTCTGCAATGATCGGATCGTAACCATGCTCATAAACATTGGTAAGTTTCAGAATACTTTCAATGCTGCTGCCAGCAAAAGTATTTTTTAAAATAACGGCATGCGAACTTTTATTCTCTGATTTGAAATCAGGCGACTGATTTTTTACTAGCGAATCAGACTTCCTCATACAATTCGAATATGATCCGTTCGATCTAGTGGGCGCCTAGTCTTTTACGAAGAAGAAACGCTGAGATTTAACTTGTTACCAGTGAAGCCGCTTTAGACTGTGGCGCGCATCGACTTCAACTCTGAGATTTCTGCGCGGAGCGTTGCGATTTCCGCACGAAGCTCGTTAATTTCGGTAGTATCGCCGAGTGCTCCCAGAGAAAAATCTGCAACTTGTCTGCGAATTTTTTCGCGAACTTGATTTTCTAAAGACTCGGATCTTTGCCAAACTTTTTGTGACATCTCGCTACAAACGTTTTTTACATACTCCTTGGCTTCCTGAACGCGATCTGTGCCACTTGACTTGTATTCATCAGCGCGCGCCGTGAGGGTATCGAGATAATCCTCAACGCGTTCACGTCCAATTTCGACAGCAGCCTTGGTAAGGAAGAACAGCTTTATTAGTGGGCGAAGCACTTTCAAAACCTCTCATATAATTCCGGGTAGCCAGTGCATCGATGTTCCGACAACCGGTACAAAACCTATGCCGAAATTATACACTAGAAGCAGTAGACTCCCCGGTGGCAAATGGAAGCATCATCAAATTTGGCGTCAAAAAATCAACATCAACATGTAACGAAAGATACGGAAAAGCGCATTACTCCAACATTAGTAGCTTGCCGGCCAACATGGTTTGATGTGCATTACAAAATCAACCCGTGGATGCGCCCGCTCGAATGGGAAAAAAATAGCGGGACGCTTTCTGAAAAGGCGGGAACCGGCTGGGAAAAAATGCGTCACGCTTTCGAAAAGCTTGGCTTTACAGTGTTGCTGGTAGAGCCGGCGCAAGGATTGCCGGACCTGGTTTTCACTGCAAATGCAGCGGTTGTTTTGGATGGTCGAGTACTGCTCTCGCGTTTCAGATTTCAAGAACGGCAGGGCGAAGAAGCGCATTTCAAGACATTTTTCGAAGATTTGCTCAAGCAAGGCACCGTCAAGGAAGTGGCTTCATTGCCGGAAGGACTTGCTCAAGAAGGAGCAGGTGATTGTATTTGGGATCCGGTCAGGAAGCTCTTTTGGGCTGGGCACGGTCCGCGTTCTGATCAAAGAGCGACAACATATATTCGCGAATTTTTCGGTCGCGAAGTAGTACCACTTAGTCTTTCAACCACCGAGTTCTATCATCTCGATGTAAGCATGTGTCCTCTCAGTAAAGGTCATGTGATGTACTATCCCGGCGCTTTTAGCGAAGCGAGTCAGCGCGCCATAGAAGAGCGCGTCGGTCCGGAGCTGGTACTGCCCCTCAATCGAGAAGATGCGGATCTGTTTGCACTAAATGCAGTGAATTTCGGCGACAAAATCGTTATGTCTGCTTGCACGAAAGATCTAGAGCAGAAGCTCAACGATCTTGGCTACGAGATTGTGCGCGTGCCGGTAGAAGTTTTCAACCTGGCCGGAGGCTCAGCATGGTGCCTCATATTGCGGTTGGATCTCGAAAGCAATACTGCTTAAAAACTGAAAACTCAAAACTAAAAATTATTAGCCCCTAGACAAAGATAAATTGCACTACTATACTTACGTATGTGCTTGAACTGGTCGCATATAAATCGGCGGATTTTAAAATGAGTGAATTCATGCAAAAGCTTGATGTAGGCGTGCTTCCAGCTCGGCAAAAAGATGTCCTCAAGCTGATTGTCTGTCTGACGGAAGAACATGGATATCCGCCCACCCTGGCAGAATTAGCCAAGGCGATGGGCTTGAAAAACCGTATGACTGTCCACCAGCACGTCCAAGCTCTCAAGAAAAAGGGCTTTGTGCATTGGGAACCTGGGCTCAATCGTTCGCTTAGAGTGATGGGCGGCGCGCAAGAAGAATTCTCTCAACACAGTCATCATGATGCACACTCTGAAAATGGCGATGAAGCGCCAACCGGAATTCCACTTGCCGGCGCTATTGCAGCCGGCAGACCAATAGATGCGCTCGGCAGCGATGAGTATCTAGATATAAATAACGATTACGGCAAGACTTGTTTTGCGCTCAAAGTGAAGGGCGATTCGATGATCGAAGATGGTATCTTTGACGGTGACTTCGTAATCGTTAAGCCAAACCCCAGTCCACGCGATGGCGAGGTGGTGGTGGCACTTCTTGAGGACGGCTCCGCCACCCTCAAGCGTTTTTTCAAAGAAAAGGGCAAATTTCGTTTGCAGCCCGGCAACAGCAATTACGCTCCAATTGAGCTTGATGCTTCGCACGATCTTGCCATTCAAGGTGTTGTCGTAGGCTTATATCGCAAGATGTAATCTAGCGCATCGCAAAACCATTGTTGATGTCCAATACGGCACCAGTGTAATGCTTGCTTTGTTCGGACAATAAAAACCAAACTGTGTCCGCAACGTCTTCCGGCAGGATGGGCGATTTGATCAACTCACCTTTGCGAAACTGATCCAATCTTTCCTTAGGCACCGACTTTTGCAATTCTGTCGATACTATGCCTGGTGCAACTGCGTTGACCCTTATGTCAGGTGCAAAGCTCATTGCTGATGTTTTTGTTAACCCAATCATGCCTGATTTCGTTATGCCATAAATGGCATCAGAGCTGCCAATCTGACCGGCAATCGATGCCATGTTCACTATTACACCAGTGCCACCTTGATCGAGCACCATTCGGCAAAAATGTTGGGTTATGTGGATTGGACCAATGAGATTCACGGCAAGAACTTGATCGATATCCTCTGGTTTGTAATCAAGAAATTTCATGCCTGGAAATATCCCGGCATTGTTAACCAGTCCAAAAGGGCATGGTTTCCTATCTTTGAGCTTCTCAAAAAGGTGAGCCACGTCTTTCACGCTTCGTACATCAAACTTATAAGTTGAGATTCGATTGTCTTTGTCGTGCTTTTTGAGATTGCTCAGGCCTTCTTCGTCGATATCGCAGGCAATTAAACTCAAACCTTCTTCCAGAATGCGCAGAGAAATTGCCAGGCCAATCCCTTGCGCTGCACCTGTGACGATCACAGCTCTGGATTGCAAATTTTGAGACATACCTACCTGCTCGTCTGGGTGGCCGAAAGCTGTTTCATGACGCTGGCACCAATTGCACCAGTATCGACTTCTAGTGTTTTTTCGTTTTCATAACGAACGACACCGGGCTTGCCATTCGCTACTTTGCGAACATGGCGAACCTGAGTATAAACGATGCGCGCTTTCGTGTTAGGGGGTACCTTCGAAAAGCGAGCTGCTACCCCGGCCGCTTCCTTCAATGTGGTAAGAGGTGGTTCTTGTTTCGAGTTTGGCACCTTCACCAAAACGTGCGCGCCGCTCTGGCCAAGAACATGCAACCAGACATCATTCGGCTGTGCAATGCGACTGAGCAAATGATCGTTTTCATGCCTGTTTCTGCCGATATAAATGATCCAGCCATCAGCAGATGTAACGGTGAGCAACTTCATTTTAGGCTTTTGTCGTTTGTCCGGTTCACGCGGTGGTCTTGCTTGTTGAACAGGTTGTTTCGCTTCGAAAGTGCTCTTTTTTAGGGCTTGCAAATGCTCATTTGTTTCAGCCTTTTCTACAAGTTCCAGGTGTGCCTGTGCCGCTTTGAGACGTTCGTTTGTCTCATCAACAGCCAGATGAGCGGTTCTGGCTCGATTGCGTGCCTTGGCATATTGCCTGTAAAAGCTCTGAGCATTTTGCACGGCGCTCAAATTGACGCTCAAAGGAATGGCTACTTCTTGCGCCGGCTCTGCATTGTAGTTAGTGCACTTCAATTCGCTCTGCCCTGCCTCTACCGCCTGCATATTGGCAAGAACTAGATCGCCGTACAGTTTGAACTTGTCTATCTCTGAACCTGAATCCATGAGACTGCGCGCTCCATCTAAGCGCGTTT
>CAJCIF010000115.1 GCA_903970355.1 Actinomycetota bacterium | reverse complement strand
TCTTTTGCCGCCGCAATTGGATCCGGCTTGCCGTTAGGACCTTCAGGATTGACGTAAATGAGTCCCATTTGGGTTGCGGCCAACGGCTTTTCGAGATTGCCGCCTGTGCCACGATTGTCCGAAAGAAACTTCGCTCCTGGTCCCCAATAAACCAGATCGGATTCCCAATCATCAGGCCGGCCGCCGGCATAACCGAATGTCTTAAAACCCATGGATTCAAGGGACACGTTACCAGTCAAGACCATCAGGTCGCCCCATGAAAGCTTCCGACCGTACTTCTTCTTAACGGGCCACAGCAATCGACGCGCTTTATCGAGGTTGGCATTGTCAGGCCAACTATTGAGAGGTTCGAATCGCTGTTGCGCACCACTGGCGCCACCACGTCCATCATAAATTCGGTAAGTACCGGCGCCGTGCCACGCCATTCGAATGAAAAACGGCGCATAACTTCCGTAGTCTGCCGGCCACCAATCCTGAGATGTTTTCAATACAGTTGCTATGTCACTTTTAACAGCGTTGAGATCGAGAGTTTGGAACTCTTTAGCGTAGTTAAAATCCTTGCCGAGCGGATCTGATTCAGCAGTATGTTGACGAAGAGGCGAAAGGTCCAATTGATCCGGCCACCAGAATTGATTAGGCCGAGCAAGACCACCAGCCCAAACGGGAATAGTCTGCGCCATCATCGAAAGCACGGTGGCTTGAATAACCAATACACGCGTTACTCGTTTATTCATAGAGTGAGTCCTTTTAGTGAAATAGCGCGCAGCATAAGCCCTGAACCAAAGGTTCAAGTACCGGCACTGCAACGGCTTCAAAAGGATCCCCGCCTATGGCATCCTTTTGAATGATTACACTTTTAGAATAACTCTAAGATACTTCTGTGTCAAGGCAGTTCGAATTAGGCTTCCTGCTCTATTTTGTCGCCGGCATCTTTATCCACCGGTACAGATAGCAAATCAACTATTTTTCCAGATGCATCTGAGAGAACAAGCATGCCGCTCTTCTTACCTTTATCGGGAACGAAGGACACATTGAACTTGTTATCCAATCCAAACAACTTCAAATGCTTGTGCAATTCTTCTAAACATCTATCGACTGTAAGCGGCTTTTTGTCTATGTTCATACAGTCTTGCAGAATCAGCTTTAGTGTATTGCGGTCTCCTTCGTTAAGACCAAATTTGCCGGTTTCTGCAATGCCAGTAACAGCCATTCTGCCGAATTCTTTATCGAGACTGATATCTTCTTCTGACTGGTGAAACAAAAGATATTTTTTGTGGGTGTGTGGATCAACTTCTACTTCTACATTGGGCAACATATTTTCCATCTTGGTTATGGTATCTGGTGATGTGTTTTTGAAAAAACTATAGAGTTCTTCTTGAAATTCGCGATTGAGACCATCTCTAATCGTGAGAAGCATTTCCGTCAAATCACGCTTATCCTTGTGATCGACAGTATTCTTTAGAAGCTTTGCTACTTCTTCTACTTTGTCTGGCAAAGTCTGCATATGTTTCCTCACCACTCCATTAGTTTTGTGTCGGAATTATGCAAACCAAATGTGGCGAAAACTTGGCAATTTTATACTATGCCAAGTTTTCGCCATGTTTATGATTGTGAGAAGAAGGCTTATTTAGAAGCTTCTTTCAACGGAATTGGTTCTTTTGGATCCGTACCTTCTAGTGGAAAGTTTGCGGCAACCGCATCTTGAAGCCCTTCGCGATAGATACTTACGTTCTTATATCCGAGGCCTTTCAGTTCTTTCCCAACTGCGTCTGATGCATGGCACTGAGTGTTCATGCAATAAACGACGATTTTTGCATTTTTATCCGTTAACAGGTCTGGTGCTAATTTAGCAGCAGAGCCCATCGGAATTTTTACTGAGCCGGCTACATGGGAACGAGCAAATAACTTGCTGTCCAATGCATCGACCAACTTGACGTTACCGAGATCACTCTTCAGGTCATCTCTTTTAATCAATGGAAGTGAACTTGTTTTCGCTCCATCGCAAGAAGCGCCTGATTTGAGTTCACTACAATCCGAGCCGTGCTTTGCATAGCTCGCAAAAGAACATGTGCCCGTTGCGACGAGCGCTAGAATCAATTGCAAAGCAAATGTCTTCTTCATTTGAAAATCCCCAAAAAACCTGGTGACGTTGCCCAGTCTATCACACCAAATTCCTTACTGACAGCGCGTTTCGACGGTTACAAAAAGGTTCCTAATGCAAGTAGTTCAGTTTTTACCAGCCGAGACAGCAGACTGTGCAGTTGGAGATTTCGCTCCTGATACCGAATGATAATTAGCCACCAGATATGGTGTTAGCTCGAGCTTTGTATTGGTCTGACTCACCTCTGCGACCGAGGTAATACAAAACGTAAGCATATCTTTGCAGGTACGGAACAAGCGATACCGAACAAGGCCCATTGAAACTCTCAGACATCGTAAGAGCTCGTCGCAATGTCGATTCTGCTGAATTGAAGTCTTTCTGTTCGGCATAGATATTGCCCAATGCGTATAGCGCACGAGCTGAATTCCCCTCTTTGGACGGTTCGTTTTTCCAAAGATTTTCTGCTTTTAGATATAACTGTTTGG
>CAJCIF010000114.1 GCA_903970355.1 Actinomycetota bacterium | reverse complement strand
CGCCACAACCAGAACCCGCAAGAGCCACTGCCGTAAAAACAGCACCACCCCGTCAGGCTCAACCTATAGACGATGATTATCTAGAAGATCTCGAAGAAAAATTGATCCGCGCTGATTTAGGTCTAACAACTGTTGAAATGATGGTTGGCGATCTCCGAAAACAGGCTAAATCAAAGGGCTGGACTACAAATGATGTAGAAGCATTCCTCAAAAAAGAATTTTCCAGCATGCTTACATCGGCAGCGGAATGCAAGTTAAAACTCGACCCTGCCCCTGCCGTTATTTTAGTTGTCGGTGTAAATGGCACAGGCAAAACAACCAGCATCGGCAAACTCTGTTACCGCTTACGGCAACAAGGCAAGAAAGTGCTGATGGCAGCCGGTGATACATTTAGAGCAGCAGCTGAAACGCAATTGGAAATCTGGGCGGAAAGAGCACAAGTTGATATCGTTCGATTGCCCGATGGTTCTGATCCGGGCGCCGTAGTTTTCCAAGCCATCAAAAAAGCTCGTGAAGAAAAGTACGATGTCACTGTTATCGATACAGCCGGACGCCTTCATAACAAAACGAACCTGATGGCTGAACTTCGCAAAGTTCGAACGGTGGTCGATAAAAACGCAGGTGATTTCAGAATTGAATCGCTTTTAGTGCTTGATGCATCAACTGGTCAAAACGGATTGCAACAGGCAAAGCTCTTTACTGAAGTGGCGTCATTGACAGGTGTCATCCTCACAAAATTAGATGGCAGCGCAAAAGGCGGCGTCATATTCAGCATCGCCAACGAATTAAAAATTCCCGTCAAACTGATTGGTCTTGGTGAAAAAATCGAAGACCTTCGCGATTTCGAACCCGAGCTATTCATCGAAGCGCTTTTCTAAGCACTCGTTATTGCCGTTAGAGCTTCTGGATTTTCAATGGCGGAAAGGTCGCCTAGAGGCTCATGGAGATACTGTCTTTTGATGGCGCCGCGAACAATTTTTCCGGATCTCGTTTTGGGAAGTGCCGAAACGAAATGAATTTTGTCAGGCTTCAATACGTGACCAAGTTCTTTGCCGACATGCTCTTTGATTTCGAGTTCTAATTGCGGAGTTGCATTATGGCCGGGCATTAGAACAAGAAAGCATACTAGCGCTTCGCCTTTTATCTCATGCGGAATACCGATTACAGCTGCTTCGGCAACCGCTTCCTGCTGAATCAATACCGATTCAACCTCTCCCGGCCCGACACGTTTTCCGGCAACTTTTATTGTGTCATCGGATCTTCCGAAAAGAAACCAATTGCCATCATCATCCACTTTGGCCCAATCACCGTGATACCAGACATCCGGAAAGCGTGCAAAATAAGTATTGAGATATCTTTCCGGCTCACCAAGAAAACCTCTCGTCATTGAAGGCGCAGGCTGCTTGCAGACAAGATGCCCGATTTCATTCTTTAAGGGTTTGCCATCTTCACTAAAGACATCGACATCTATTCCCAATCCAGGTGCTCCAAGAGAGCAGGCTTTGATTGGCATTACAGGCAGTGGCATGAGCAAACAGCCTACCAACTCCGTCCCGCCTGAAATATTTATGATAGGAGCGCGCTTTCCTCCCACCTTTTCAAAGAACCACATATAACTGTCATGGTCCCAGGGCTCGCCGGTTGAACCCATCAAGCGTAAGCTCTCAAAGTTATGATTACGAACCCATTGATCGCCTGCTGCTTTCAAAACGCGAATCGCTGTAGGACTGACACCAAGAGTATTGATTTTGAGATCTTCCACCAACTTCCAAATTCGGTCTGGAGAAGGGTAATTTGGGGCACCTTCATAAATCACCATCGTGCCGCCCCAAAAGGTGACGCCAATCATCATCCATGGCCCCATCATCCAGCCAATATCAGTAAGCCAGAAAAAGACATCGTCCGGATGGACATCAAAATTCATACCAAGCTCTTTGGCAATTGTGGCTAAAGCGCCGCCATGCGTATGCACACAACCTTTCGGGTGTCCTGTCGTTCCAGATGTATACAGGTACATGCTGGGATGTTCGGAATCCAAATCAGCTCTTGTCGCAAATGGTTCTAATTGCGGCACAACATCGTGAAACCACTTGTCGCGTTTGTGCCACTTCACAGCGTTGCCCTTGTACTTCACGACAATGACGTGCTCCAAAGATGGCAGCTCCTCAGCGGCTTCATCAACGTCCTTTTTAATATCAATCAACTTGCCGCGGCGCCCGCCACCATCTGCGGTGAAGAGCACTTTCACGCCGGCATCAGCCATACGCACCTGCAAAGGCTTGGCACCATAGCCGCTAAAAACCGGCATAAAAGGGCTGCCAAACTTAAGACAACCGAACATGACGGCCACAACTTCAGGAACCATAGGCATGTAAATGCCCACCGGATCGCCTGGTTTCAGTCCCAATTGTTTAAGCAGCGCCGCTATCTTTCCAGACAGTTGATTGAGCTCACCATAAGTGAGTTCTCTCCTGTCACCGGCTTCGTTTTCCCAGAGAAGAGCTTTGTGATCTTTCCCGACGTTTTCACGACTGCCGGCATAATGATGCCCATCCAAAACATGCCAATCCAAACAGTTGTATGCGATATTGGTCTTGCCATCTACAAACCACTTGGTCCAGGCGATCCCAGCCGATCGATCGAGAAGGTGACTGTAGTTTTGCGTCCACTTTATTCCGGCGTACTGGCAAAAGGTGCTCCAGAACCATTCGATATCTTTCTGGGATCGAGCCACAAGTTCTTGCCAGTCTTTCATGCCGTGAACTTTCATGAAATCGGCAACGCGGGAATTCAAGTATTTCCCGGAAGGCTGCCAAACGATATCGGTCATGGTGGTGCTCATAATCTCCGCCATAAGCAAAAGGTCTCACGCAAGAATTTTACCTGGCTGCTCGCAGCCAGGCCTGTTTCTTTTGCCTTAATTCAGGCTTTGCCTGTCAAGCGTTCAATACACCATGCTTCGGTTACCATAGGCGCGATGGCTGTCGGCCCTGAGCCGCCGAGGATCTCTCTGTAATGTTTGTTGGACTGGGATGTCTGATTGTCTTTCTGTTGATGGCGGCTCTCATGTACAGCCGCCGCCTTTCGGCGCTACTGGCATTGCCCCTAATGGCAGTGGCACTCGCCCTCGTTAGTGGCGTGCCCGGCAAAGATATCCTGGCTGAAATCATAGCCAA
>CAJCIF010000113.1 GCA_903970355.1 Actinomycetota bacterium | reverse complement strand
GAGAGAAATGATGAACCGTGGTGTCATTTCTCCTCTCAACAAAGCGACGCCGTTTCCGTGTCATGGCACATTAGGCGATCCGCTCGTTTCTCACACAGACTTTGATATAAAACCAGGTGATGCGCTGCAGGGCTTCATGCTGGATCCTCTTTCCGGTGGTCCAATCTGGCGCACGGGAAATTTCAACGGTGTTTCAAGCGTTCTGCAACCGAAAAATTTGTTGCATACCGTTCCGATTTTGCCAGGTGCCAAAGGCGCGCTTATCCTGAAAGATTACAAACTTGTTGGCGTTCATAACGGCAATGTCGTTACCAAACCTGGTCAACCGCCGCCGAATACTCCGGATGGAAAAGTTTCGCAAATGATGTTCATGAGTGCCATGTTCGACATGGGCACGAAAAAGCTGCGTGGTGCTACTGATGGTGCTGAAGACAGCGACTCTACTTTTACAGGATTGCGCACACGCACGCAATCAGACATGGCATCCGCACCAGGTGCTGAGCAATATATTTGTGGAAAGTGCCATGCTTCCAATTCTCAACCCGGACCTTGCTTTAACTGTGGACACATAATCATTCCGCCGCCACCGGAATCAGATCCAACCGGGCCTTTTGCAAAACCGATCATGCTCGTAAGGAAGCTCAAGAAAAAATACAACCTTACCGAACAACAAGTGCAAATTTATGGCGGATGCGCAATTGTTGTGCCGCTTCTGCTCCTTTTTACGATCATCTCAAGCCTCATGCCGCATCCTAAAGATCCGCATACTTGGGAACCAACGGTTCACAATAGTTCTCCGGCAGCAGTAGCTTTGGCAACCGATACAATCGGTTTTAGTCCTACTCTTCCAACTGGTTTCTGGTACGAAGATACATCAGCGCTAACGAAACCAAATCCATCCGTTGGCATATATTCCGACACTTCTAACCAGAAAATAGTGTTTATCATTTTCGATGACACCCAACCTGTCACCAATCTTGATTCCTTTATTACAAAGCCACCTTTTTCCGATGCAAAATCACAGGCGCCGGCTTCACAAGGTGTGAACGCTTCGTTGCCTATGGGTAAGGGTTTGTTCAAATACTACGAAGGCAAATACATAAATTTGCAAGACCAAGAATTCAGCATGCTTGTTGGTGCTTTCCTGCCGAAAGCGGATGGCAAATCAGTTTATGTGCTTGGGCAGCAACTGCACGTTGATACATTGCCATATGATTTCAAATCCGCTCTCTTCATCATAGACAACGCTGCTTCAATTTGGACACGCGCTGAAAATGGCAAGAAATTGGCGGGCGACACTAAAGACAAAGATGAAGATGACGACAAGGCAAGCTTCGCTACTGAAGACGAGATAAAGGAATATCTCGAAAACGTTGCTGAAAAAGTACAAGAGCAGTTCGAATTGCCCGATGGTTTTTCGGATGAGTTAGACAAGCCAAAATCCACCAAGCTCAAAGTCAATGTTAACGTAGACATTGATTCTGACGGCAACGTCAAGAAGGCAGAGGTGTCGGTGCCATCAGACTCCGAGAAAATCACAAACGCCGTTACTCAGGCAATCATGAGCGCCGCTCCTTACAAGAACGTGCCGAAGACCAAAAAGGGAATGCTTTCCATGGTCATAAAGCTGCGCAAAGACAAGATCAAAGCCACGCCTTCCAGCTAAGTTACTTCCGTCTGGAATGGCTGCTGCGGGAGTGAACAACAGGAGCCGGGACGTCTTTGAGACCTGCCAGCACTTGTTTGGCTTCGTCTTCCTTGTACAAGACTCGAAGAACTCTGGCTAGATCGCGTCTTAATTCAACTGTTTCAGGTTTGTCCCAGCCCAGTATTTTCTTGTCGATTTCGAGTGCCTTTTTGTAGTCGCTTTCTGCATCTGTAAAATTGCCGGCATTTTCTTCAAGATGAGCAAGAGAGGAAGAACTAGTGGCAACGCGACCATCGGATTCTCCATATAAAACAACGGCTAGAGCTCGGCCGTCCTTGTAATACTGCATAGCCCGCGTGTAGTTGCCCTTATTTGAAACTTCCTGCGCTGCTGCCATGTAGTCTTCAAATGTCTCGCATTTCTTTTCGTACCAGGACTTGGCCCGGTCCATCGAAACATAATCTGTAACCGCACTGCAGCCGCTGAGGGCAAAAGTTGCCACCAGAACTAAGCTGACCTTTAAAGAGGGAAATTCCGCCATGATTCTCCTTGTCTTAGAGCGATACTACCTGGCATCCCTGAAAATAGTGAGAGAGGATGGCCCGATAATTAAAATTGGCTTTTGCCCAGCCCTGTGCACCAATCTGTTGTAAACCAACTCCATGTCCAAAACCCAAACCGCAAATTTCGAGATCCGACAACATTCCATTAGAGTATCGGTTGTGCGTGAAAAAAATGCGAGCACTATTTAAACGCTTCACGCCGGCAACGGCATTCTTGAAAACACTCCGGATGATCAGCTCTTTCTTAAATTGCCATATGCCTTTTGAGGTTTTAACGGACATGGAAAGAGCAGTACCTGCTACTCCTCGCTCATCTATTTGGAAAGATTCGATATGACCGAAAATTGAGCCGGATGGTGGTATCACAAATGGTGCCTGATCTTTTGTTGCCAGCATGTTTTCAACAGTATTGTGTAAGTGCGAATCCAGCTCCCCGGCTGGAATGCGCACATGCCATTTAAATTTTGGAGACCAGGCATCGACTGTGCCTGGGTTCTCACTTTTCCAGAGAGCGCGAACCAGTTCTTCGCCAGTTTTAGTATTAGCTAAGTTGCTTTCGGATTTGCTTTCTGCCACACCTTTTAAATACGGTATCGGCGTGCCTGGAAATGCATTTGTATTTAAATCGGAGAAACAATTTTCATAGTTTTCCGTGTGACCACCGGCACATGAACTAAAAAGTGCCAGTGCAGGCTGATTGTCGTATGTGAGGACTTCTCCTGCCGTTTTTTCAACACTTTCAAGCTGTCTAGGTGTTAAGTGCTCATCAATGCCTGAGAAACATTGGCAACACAAATAAGAGTCGCAGACATTGCAATCATCAGCAGAATGATCGATGCGTGGTCTGAGTGCATATGTTCTTGCACAAACTGCTTGTGCTTTAAGAGCCTCAAGTAAGTATGAGGCTGGCATTTCGCTATTCAGAACACCTTTTATGTAATCATCTAAATCTGTTTCTACTAATACACGCACACTATTTTCAATGGCGGTAATGAGAAGACGGCCATGGTAAGTACGTTGCAGGTTTCCTGCAATTTGAACAGTCAATATTGCGTTGGCTTTTAACGGTGTAAGGCTCAACCATTTCGCTTTCGTTGAAACTCCCGATAACAAAATGTGATCTTCTTTTGCTCCAATAGTGAAAGTGGATTCAGAAGCCGTTTTTCCCGGCCCTGACATTTCATTCAGTGAAGAACCGAGAATAAACCTGGCAGGACCACTAACCGTTACCACCACTTTCTGGTGCGAAAGGCTAAGTAGATCTTTGCCGGTGAGACCGATGCGAACTAGTTTCATCCGAATTTAGATTTTGTGCTTTTAAAATGGCGGAGCAGGAGGGACTCGAACCCCCAACCCTTTCGGGCAGCCGCTTTCAAGGCGGTGTCTTCATCCAGCCAGGTCTGCTCCATAGCGTGGGATTTACCATTTTACAGCTTTCCGGCAAAAGGTCTCAACGTCAAATGAAGATCCCCACACAGCACGGGTTTAGAATAGAAACATGTCGAAATGGCAGCGATTAGATCTTTTGGCGCTTGACCGTGGTCTCTTTACGTCCAGGCAAAAGGCCGTAACGGCCATTATGGACGGGAGCGTACTGGTTGATGGCGTCAAGGTAACAAAGCCAGGCAAAAATGTTTCGGAACGCTCAACCATTGAGCTTATACCTAGCTATAGCGAATCAAAATATGTTTCACGCGGTGGATTGAAACTTGCAAAGGCGCTTTCGGAATTTTCAATTGAAGTAAAAGAAAGAGTCTGCCTAGATATTGGTGCATCTACCGGTGGTTTTACAGATTGTCTTCTTAAGGCCGGCGCTCGTAAAGTTCATGCCATCGACGTTGGCTATGGGCAATTGGACTGGTCCTTGCGTAGTGATGCGCGAGTATCGGTAAAAGAACGTTGCAATGCGCGTTATTTGAAGGCGGAAGAAGTTTATAACGCAGATGAAGAGAGAGCTACTTTTGCTGCAATTGATGTTTCTTTCATCTCTTTAAAACTGATATTGCCACCATGCGCGGAGCTACTCTTGCCGCTGCAAAGCGAATTGATTTGTCTTGTCAAACCGCAGTTTGAAGCGGGTCGAGACATGGTTGGAAAGAAAGGCGTTGTGCATTCTGAAGAAGTGCATTGTCATGTCACAGAAGGTGTGATCAATGCGGCTCGGGAAGCCGGTTTCAGGAGCATCAACTTATCGTATTCTCCGTTGCTTGGCCCGGCTGGTAACATCGAATTTCTTTTGCATCTAAAAAATGATGATGAAGCGGCTCACTTACCGGCTTTCAAGGTTCAAGAAATAGTGCGATCGGCGCATCAGGAATTAGTAGAAAAAGAAAAGGGATGATATGCATCATCCCTTTCACCTGTTTTACCTGAAACTGAGAACTACTTGGTTGTTTCAGTCTTTTCAGTGGTCTTAGAAGCTTTCTTAGTGCCCTTCTTCGACTTCTTTTCTGTTTTGGTAGTGGTTTTGGTATCCGTGCTGGTTGCTTCATCAGCAGCAAAAGCAGCAGTGGAAGCAAAACCTAATGCTGCGACCAAAAGAGCAGCTAATAGGGATTTTTGCATTTTCGTCCTCCTAGGTTGACTGTTTTCAGACGGGTCATACATTAAGGGACAAAAAAGATGTCCGCGTAATTGCCATCTTTGGATCATCCTAGGCCACGTGGATTAAGAGCACTCCAGTGACAGGTAATGAGTGTGTAAAATATACCAAACAACGATTTTCCGACTGATAATTGAAAGACTTTAATTACCTGTACCTGCACGGCTTTGCATCGGGCCCGCTCTCTGCAAAGGCAGTGATATTTGCAAAAAGATTTTCCGATTTGGGAATCGATTTGCACGTGCCTGATTTGAATCAGCCATCTTTTCAAGATATGACTCTTACTTACATTTTGAAATATCTAGAAGAGATGATCGAAGCGATGCCGAAGAAAGGACTCGTAATTTGGGGATCGAGTTTCGGTGGTTTGATTGCCGCACTTGTTGCCAAGCATCATCCTCAAACGCAAGGCCTGGTTTTATTAGCGCCCGGTTTTGGTATTGCAAAACGCTGGCCAAATATTGTGGGTGCAGAAGGATTAGAGATTCTGGAAAGAGATGGTCAAGTGAATCTCCACCATCATTCATATAAGAAGGATGTGTTTCTCAAAAAGGAATTCTTTCTCGATTTGCAAAAGCACCAAACAGATAGCTTTTCGATATCTGCACCGGCAATTATTTTTCACGGGCGGCTTGATGAAACTGTACCAATTGCCGGTAGTCAAAAATTTCAAGAAGAAAATGCTGCAACTTGTCGCCTGATTGAGTTTGACGATGGTCATGATCTTCTTGCATCGACGGACAAAATTTGGTCTTATGCGTTGCCATTCATGAAAGGGTTGGCATCTTCGCATTTACGAGCCTGAAAACAAAGAGGAGCAAGTCGTTAAACTCGCTCCCCCTCGTTTTAATGTTGATTGTCTAAGCGCTAATCATGGTGTTCCGAGCCGAGCTCGCCGTGGTGTTCATGATTAACAGCGGCCGGTGCCGCTGCTGTTTTACGCTTAGCTCCCGACTTTTTTACAGCACGTTTCTTTCCTGCTGCTTTGGCCGGGCGCTTAGTCGCTGCCTTCTTAGGGGCTGCTTTCTTTTTAGCGGGTGACTTCTTTGCAGTAGTCTTGCGCTTTGCGGTAGTTTTCTTAGCGGCTGCTTTCTTTGGTGCAGCCTTTTTGGCTGTGGTCTTTTTAGCAGTCGTCTTCTTGGCTGCAGCCTTTTTCGGTGCAGCTTTACGAGTTGTTTTCTTGGCGGTAGTCTTTTTGACTGCCTTTTTCGGAGCAGCTTTCTTAGCTGTTGTCTTTTTGGCAGCTTTTTTCGGAGCAGCTTTTTTAGCTGTGGTCTTTTTAGCAGCCTTCTTAGGAGCAGCTTTTTTCGCGGCAGCTTTTTTCGGAGCAGCTTTTTTAGCTGTGGTCTTTTTAGCTTTGCGTTTTACTGCTTTCTTTGGTTTGGCTGGAGTCACGCCGGACTCATCTGCCAATGCAGCGGCTGGAGAGATTTTAGCTCTCCGCACCGTTTTCTTTTTCATCTTTACGGCCATTATTTTCCTCCCACTTGGTTGTTGATTGCAGCAGATGTTCGGCATCAACTTTAGTTTTGGTTCCGATCAGTTTTTTCTGTCTGCCACCATTTTAGTAAGTGCTTCCTTGAGTATGCACTTTTTCCCAACGACACCACATGAAGAATAGAGTACTTTCTATTCCCATAAATTGCAACAAGTTATCCGGCCTCAAATTGAGGCTGCCTCTCTTTTCGGCTGACTCCGACTTGAAGTGCCTCTTCTGAAAATGGCTTGGTAAGCCAGTTTCGAACTGCAGCGATTCCGCTCGGATGACCTGAGTGGTTCGCTTAAATTTTGAATGGAAAATTTTATGCTGGGGATGAATATATGCATTAGAGGCCGGGGTACAACGTTTTTCAAAATGCAGATTGCGTATTTGGTGGCTAACCTCTCCCACCACCGACGAAACCGAACGCAGAACGGAATGCTTCGTTCTGTATTTGTTTGAGTTCACCGAAGTCAATCACGTCATGATCGATCAGCCGCTCGTATTCGCCCGGAAGCGTGCAGGGTGAAGGGTTTCGACCAGGGTTATCTGTGCAAACTGCAATTGAAACTCCTGCTTTTCGACAGCGCTCAAATACTGTGCGCAAATCTCCCAGATCATTCAACACACCGGTTTGACAATAACTTGTTGGACAAACCTCAAGAGTGATTTGTCGTTTGGCAAGTTCTTTTAGTAAATCGGGTTTCATGAGTGGGATGTGAATGCCGTGACCAATTCGATCGAGTACCGCGAAATATTGTTCGTGAACATTATCAATTCCTGTTTCACCTAAATGGCAGGTGGTCTTAAGCCCGGCTGCTCTTGCCTTTGCCATGAATTTGATCCAGGTCTCAAATTTATGGTCGTTAATCTCCGGACCGGCTAGATCAATTCCAACAACAGGACCAATGTTGTCGATCGCTACTTTCAGAATTGCTTCGTTCAAGTTTTGAGGCAATCGTCTATCCAGGCAAATAATTTGTTTGACGACAATCGGATATTCGGCCGGCCTCAAATTCTCAGTTATGACCTCGACGATCAACTTCATCTGGCCGATCCGCTTTTGCATCGATAAAGTCTTGTCGGTCCGGAAATAAGGGTTGTAGCGCAGTTCGAGGTACTGCAGGTTCTCAAACATGTACGCACCGCGACAGAGACGAACACAGAAATAGGGAAGGTGTTCGAGACTCTGCAACTCCTCAACGAGCGTATGAATTTTTACAAACTCTTCGAGCGTGCGACATCGCCTTGTGAACCAACTGTAGAAACCTTCGTAATCAGGAAAATATCCAAGCACTGGATGATCGTGACGTTGGAGAAATTTGTAAATGATGCGCGGATGCAACGCGCCTCCCAAATGACGATGCAGATCCGCGTATAAGGTCATCAGTGTGTCCTTTTAGTTCGAGCAGTCGGTAAAAACGAGAAGGCAACTTTCGTACCAATATAGCCGAATAAATTCACTTCGTTGCATTTAGCTGCAACAAACGAATGCTCTAACCAGACTATTACCTCTAGAATCTGTACAAACTGAGAATGTAATGGAAGAATGGGCTTGTCCCGGTAAGGAGTGCATTATGAATAAGTACATTTTGGTAGCAGCCATCGCTCTTTCGATGTGTGGCAGCGTCGCACAAGCAGCCAATACGGCTTCAACTGAAAACCCATTCGTGAAGGGGACTAAAGCAGTTGGCCGTGGAATCATGTGGGGACCGAAAAAAATTGGCGCCGGCATGAAGGCAATGGGCGAAAAATTACATCACAAGTAAACGGAACAACTACCGGGTCATTGGTAATTGAGTTAGCAATCGCCCTCGTTTAGAACCTTGAAAGAAATGATGCTGTCGATCAGGCGGCATCATTTCTCTTTAGAAGCGACAATCAAGCTTGAGCGCCTGCGAAAGCACTGCAAGGTACTTCTTTCGAGTGATGAGCACTCCTCCAAACTTGATGAGGTGCTCAGTTGCAAATTGGGAATCAAGAAGTATGAATCCTCGTGCATTCAATCTCTCCACCAAATAGACAAGACAAATTTTTGAAGCATCGGTTGCAAGATGAAACATGGACTCTCCCATGAATGCGCCACCGATACTGACGCCATAAAGACCGCCCACTAATTTGTCTCCTTGAAAAGCCTCGACGGTGTGAGCGAATCCGAGCTCATGCAGTTCGGTGTAGGCGCGAATGATCTCATCGGTGATCCAGGTGCTTTCTCTTTGAGCACACAAGCGCAAGACATCGCTCCAGGCTGTATCAACTCGCAGTTCGAAAGGTTGCTGTCGATATGTCCGGGCCAATCTCTTCGGGATGTGGAAATTCTTTAAATCGATCACAAAACGCGGGTCCGGCGAATACCAACTGATCTGGTCGTCTTCACCCATGGGAAATATTCCGGATGAGTATGCACGCAAAAGTAGCTCGGCATTAAACTCCGGTTCTTTCATGCCTTACTTCCCTTGCGGCGAAAATTCGAGAACCGAAACTGAATGTCTCCTTCTCTTTGCGTTTCAACGCTGTCTGTTTCTTCAAACCGCAGTCGATATTCAGGAAAGAAGGTATCGCAATTGAAGTCACCTTCAACCGCAGTTACATATAGAAGGTTGATGCTTGAGTCGTCGATCGCCAATTTGAATATCTCTCCGCCGCCAATCACAAATATTCTCGGGCAGGACTTCGAGATCAGTTTTGCGATCGCTTCTGAAAAACTATTGGCAACCAGCACGTGATCGTTCTCCACAATTTCCGATTGCTGTGAGCGGCAGAGTACGCAATTGAGACGATCCGGCAGTGGTCTTACAACATCCGGAAGCGATAGCCACGTCTTGCGTCCCATGATGACACCGTTTTGAAAATTAGAGTCGTAGGATCTTGTGGTTATTTCGCGAAAATGTTTTAAATCCTGGGACAAATGCCACGGCAATCGGCCGTCTTTGCCAATGCCGAGATTTTGGTCATGGGCCACAACGATAGCCAGTTCTGTTTCGATCTTCACGGGAGAGAAAGCTGATTGTTTATAGTCCGGATATATTGCCCAACCTAATAATTGGATCTAAAAATTGAATCTAAAGTAGCTTAAATGAACGCTCTGAGAGAAATTAGGTCAACATGTTCCTTATTCTCTCTCTAAGAGGTCTAAATGATAAGCGAAGTAGCGATACCCGTTCCAACACAGGCTGCAATGAAAGTAACTCAAGTTGCGATTATACCTACCGAAGCATCTAAAGATGCTGAGCGTCCTGCGCTCACGCCAGAACTTCTTGCGGCAAGCGGTGCGCGCTATTCACGTAATAACGAAGGACTTGAGGCCATTTTGTCGAAGATCGACCCGAAGAACCTCGACAAGTCGGTTGAATCGATTTTCAAAATGGTTGATTACGGTCACCAGTCGATTGCCGATATGGTACCGGTTGCAATTTTTATGGATAACATCTCGCTCTGGCTTGCTTATTACCTTTGGACATTGTGTCCAACGGCAGGCGGACAAGAATCTTCAACGCGCTATATCAAACTTTCAAAAGAAGGTCTGGTGCAGCCTTCATCCCTTGGTGGCTCGGTGACTGATACCACGAAGTGGTATCAGTTGATGGATGGTTGTTTTAGCGCTTATCAAAGCGCCCTGCAAATATTCGACGATTTGTTCGAAGCAGATCCTGCCCTTGCGAAAATACCAAGCAACTTGCTTGCCGAGAAGTCGGATAAAGCCAATAAGCAAACGGCGCGTATGCAGCGTAATTACAGCTTTGATCGTGCCCGTTATTTTTTGCCGACTGCTGCATTGACGAACGTCATGATGATTATGTCGGCAAGAGGATGGGTGCAGCTTTGCCAGCAGTTGCTTTCTCACAACTTACCCGAAGCACTGCAGTTAGGAGAATTGATCAAAGAAGAACTTCGACTTGCTGCTCCCCGCATGGTTAGACATGCCGAATTGAAGGAGACAACAAAAAGGGGACAGGAAGAACAATTTCAAAATCTTGTTGCAAGAGCGCGTGCTGAAGGACCGGAATTTCTGGCCCGCTTTAGACAACAGCCAGATCATCCACCGACGGCAAGATTGCAAGTGACTCTTCCTGAATCTCTAAATAAAGGAGCATTTGTACAAGCACTGAGAAATCATGAGAACCGTTATGCATGGATAGGTGAAGACCTGGCCCGTACAGCTGTACGGTTCGGTTGGGACGCCATGGCGCTTGGCGAGATACGGGATCTGAATCGCCATCGTACCGGTACGAAGTATTGTCCACTTCTGCCGCGCGGCTTTTATTTTGCGTATGACCAGATTCCCGACAAATATGAAGAAGCGAAAAGCAAATTATTGAATTTGAGTAAGGTAGGAGTGGAAGCAAACGAAAAGGCCTGGCAGTTACTTGCAGAAGGAAATCCCAACTACGTTTACTTCACGTTGCTTGGAACACAGTTTCAGTTTGAGCATCTCACCACCGCCGACAAGTTTATTTACGAAGCAGAACTGCGCACTGGCACGGGAGCGCACTACCGTTATGCTCTTCACTTAAGAGATGCTCTATCGCTCTGGTACAAAGAGTTTCCGGAAACAAAAGGATTGATTCAGGAAGGGACTGCCGAGCCAGAATAAGGCTCTGGTATTATTACCCTCCGTCATTTTTGGAAACGCAAAAAAAATGCTCACAGAATTTCGTAATGAATCGCTGTCCGATTTTAAACAGCCCCACAATGCTCGTGCTATCGAGTTAGCTATTGAGAAGGTAAGAAATGAGCTTGGGCAAAAATACCCGCTTGTAATCGGCGGCAAACACGTGGAAACGAAGGATTATTTGGTCTCAACTAATCCAAGTAATCCAAAAGAAGTAATTGGCAGTTTTGCCAAAGCAGATTCCAAACTTGCAGAAGAAGCAATGCAGCAGGCATTGAAAGCCTTCGCCAGTTGGTCTTTAGTGCCGGCACACGAGAGAGCTCGATACTTATTTAAAGCTGCTGCAATTATGCGGCGACGAAAATTTGAATTTGCAGCCTGGATGATTCTCGAAATTGGAAAGAATTGGGTCGAAGCTGATGCTGATGTTGCTGAGGCGATCGACTTCCTGGAATTCTATGGACGTGAGATGTTGCGATTGGGTGGACCACAACCAGTTGTTCCTTATCCGGGAGAAGAAAATGCGCTGCACTACATTCCACTTGGTGTTGGCATTGTTATTCCGCCCTGGAATTTTCCACTTGCCATTCTTGTCGGTATGACAAGCGCAGCAATAGTTGCGGGCAATACCGTCATCCTAAAACCATCAAGTGAAACCCCAGCTATTTCTTTCCAATTTGCCAAGCTCATGGAAGAGGTAGGTTTGCCTGCCGGTGTTCTCAATTTTCTTCCTGGCCCGGGAGCAAGCGTTGGCGATTTACTGGTAGCACATGCTCAAACTCGCTTTATTGCATTTACAGGTTCGAAAGAAGTCGGCCTACACATAAATGAATTGGCAGCTAAAACCCAACCTGGTCAAATTTGGATCAAACGCGTTATTGCTGAAATGGGTGGCAAGGATTCAATCATCGTTGACGACAAGGTTAACCTGGATGAGGCTGTAGAAGGTGTAGCAGCAAGCGCTTTCGGATTTCAAGGACAGAAATGCTCAGCTTGTTCCCGCGCCATCGTCCATCAAAATGTCTTTGACGCTTTTAAAGAAAAACTCGTCAAACGCGTTGAACAACTGAAAATTGGCGTTCCAGAAAAACAAGATGTGGATCTTGGCCCGGTTGCTTCGAAATCGCAATTCGAATCAGTACTCAAATACATTGAAATCGGCAAAAGCGAAGGAAAACTACTGAGCGGCGGTAAAGTTCACAATAGTGATACTAAGGGTGATACCGGTTATTTTATCGAACCAACAGTGATAGGCCCAGTCAGTCCTGCTGCACGAATATCTCAAGAAGAAATATTTGGCCCGGTGCTTGCACTTATAAAAGCAAAAGATTGGGAAGATGCGCTGCAAATTGCTAACAACACAGAATTCGGTTTGACAGGCGGCGTCTATTCGGTAGATCGCAGTCACATCGATGAAGCTCGCGTACGTTTTCACGTCGGCAATCTTTACCTCAACCGCAAATGCACCGGCGCGCTCGTCGGCGTTCAACCTTTCGGCGGCTTCAACATGAGCGGAACCGATTCAAAAGCCGGCGGCCGTGACTACTTACTGCTCTTTACCCAAGCAAAGTCTATAACAGAAAGATATTAAACGCTTCGCGTTTAATATCTTTCTGTCTAAGCGCTCCGGTCACTCGCTCCGCTCGTTCCTCCGCGCGTATTTACGTTAGTCGTAAATGACTGGCGAATACGGTGGCAACTGTGCTGCTAATTCTTTTTCGCGTTGAGCGGCTTGTTTTTCTCGTGCGTTTGCTTCGTCGGTCCGGTTCATCTGGCGCAGCAATTTAGCGTGGCTTTTTAAAAGAACAACACGCTGGGGCAATGAAATGAAAGTATTGCCCGACAGGCTGTCACGATAGTAAGTGTCAGCCTTGTCTAGATCACCTTTTGCAAAATAGAGATCGGCAAGCGGTTGCAGATCTTTGCCATTGAAAGTATCGCCACGTTCAGAATCGCCGACCGGTGTATAGGCAAGTGCCTGGAGGTAGATCTTCTCCGCTTGATCGTAGTTGCGTTCGAGAACGTAGCAACGACCCAACTTATTAAGGTGAATGGGCAGATCGGGAGATTTGACTCTGAGACCTTCTTCTTTTTTTACAGTTGCCGAGTAGGTTTCTTTTGCGCTTTTGATATTGCCCTGAGCGAGATAGCAATCTCCCAGAGTGTAGAAATCTTCCAGTGAGGCAGTAGGAAGTTTCGTTGCTCTTTCCATAAGGGCAGTTGCTTCGTTGTTTTTCCCCTGGGAAAGATTTATTTGTGCCAGTGCCCTTAAAGGCGAACAGAGATTGGCCCGAGTCGGATTCGATTCGGCCAATTCAATTGCAATAGCACATAAGTGTTCCGCTTCGCTGAAATGTCCGTGGGAGGCAAAACAGTGCGCCAAGGTGGCCAGCTGTCCTGGAAAAGTTGAGGGTGGTTCGGGTGAAGAGTTAAGGTCGTGATATGGTTCAGGACAACCGCCCTGACTCTTTGCGTGAGCGCTGCCTTCCGAAAGGGCAGCTTCTGCGTTTGTCATGTCTCCTTTCCCACAAAAAGCGCGCGCCCTCTCCATGTCTTGAAACCATAAGGGCGCTTTCTCCGAAAGTCTTGAAAGCGAACAACCGGAGAGACACAAGGTAATCAGAGCAATTAGAGAAAGCAGTTTAGCCATGCTGAACATTTTCCATGCTGAATATTCTCCCAAAATGATTAAGCGAAGTAGATTAGCCTTTTACAAAGTTACATATTTTGAGTATCTGGTTTTGAGTTTTCTGGGCTGATGTCATATGTGGTGGCGCAACAGATGGTCCAGTCGAAATCGCTTGTATATATAGCGGCCGAGAGCGCGGCGGTTGGTCGTCAAGGGACTCTCGTGATGCTGCCCAAATACGCCGAAAATAGTTCTGCTAAACTAACTTCGGTCCAAAATATGGACGAACGCCCCGCTGGGAGGTCTTAATGGTTGAAGCCATACAGCTCATGAGGCAAATCGCCGTAAGAGCTATCGTTACCGAAAACTTCAAAACTCAGGTTGGTAATGAGATCAATCGCCAAATTCAACAGATTGATGCCGAGCTTCAGCAACTCGAATTCAAAGGTAAGCGCGCTATCGCCGATCTGGAGAAACGAGCAGCAGGTGGCAATGTCGCTGAAGTGCGCCTGCAAATAGAAAGCATCCGAGCTCAAATGGAAGCTGAACGAACCAGATTGCAGCAGTATAAGGAAGATATGCTGGCCCAAAGTCAAGCGCTGGCTGAGCTTCCTCTTGGTGCAGTTGTCACGCAATTCACCGTCGAAAACCCGGTTGAAGTACGTATAGGCGAAAATATTTTTCAACGCCTGGAAGGCGGCGAAATTCTTGTCAAAGATGGCGTCATTCAAGAAATTCGTATTTAGAAATCGCATTTAGAGAAAGGGCTCGCACCACATATGGTGCGAGCCCTTATTTTCGACGAGATCTGCCGGTTCGTTAACCGTGCAAATAATCTTTGAGTCGCGAAGTTTGCTTTGATTGACGCAAAGCTCGCAATGCTTTGAGTTCAATTTGGCGGGTGCGTTCGCGCGTAATTCCCACCAGCTTGCCTACTTGCTCAAGTGTTCTTTGTTTTCCGTCATTGAGACCGAAACGCAAGATAAGAACATCGCGTTCACGCGGCGTCAGCATCGAAAGGATGCCCTTTATGTCTGAGGCCATTAGGGCTGCTTCCGTAGATTCTTCCGGTTTTGCGCAGTTTTCATCTTCAACGAGTTCAGCAAGTGAATTATCGTCGTCTTCGCCATATGGAGTATCCAGCGAAAGCGGCAAACGATTCGCGGCCAAAATTTCTTTGATTTTGGTGAGCGTTACGTTCATTTCTTTCGCCAACTCTTCCATGCTTGGTCTGCGTCCCATATCCTGGGATAGTTTGCGCGTTGCTTTGCGCAGCGCATTAATGGTTTCCACCATGTGCACAGGCACACGTATTGTGCGTGATTTGTCGGCCAGCGCTCTTGTTATGCCTTGCCGAATCCACCACGTAGCATATGTGGAAAACTTGTATCCGCGTTCCGCGTCAAACTTTTCTGCAGCCCGAATCAGACCGACGTTTCCTTCTTGAATGAGATCCAAGAAGGGCAAGCCGCGTCCTTGATACTTTTTAGCGACGCTCACTACCAAACGAAGATTCGATTGTACAAGCCTTTTCTTGGCGAGCATGTCGCCTTTGGCTATACGCCGAGCAAGTTCAATTTCTTCTGTGGCTGTGAGCAGTTTGATTCGACCGATCGAGCGAAGATAGACCTGCACTGGATCTTCTCCAGCGGCTGTGCGAATACGTCCGACAGACTCAACCGGTGCATCTTCCCCTTCGCTATCGTCTTGAGCATGAGGCTCGACTTCTTCGTGAAAAGGAAAGGTTGCGAATCCTTGAGAGAATTCGTCATCGAGTGATAGGTCATCTATGGTTGATGTTGAGTACTTTCTTCTGATCATTATGCTTTACGGCTGAAGCCGTCTTTAAAAAGGGTTCCGACACCATTGCGAGGGCTCGCTTTAGTGATATGAGTTCAAAGAAACAATTTTTTTTTGAAGCCACTACTATATTTATTCCCATGTTGATCTTGACGTCATTACTTATTAAATTGATTCTGTTACACATCAGTAAGGGGGAAAACCCTAGATTGAAAGGGCTCTCCATATCTATTAAAACTGCGCTTACACGCAGCTTAAGAAGCTATAACTTTTATTTAAACCGGCCGTAGCTGTGCAGCCCACCAAACCCAAGTGAGTTGAAACCGAGATAGGTCAACAAAACAAGCAATAAACCTGCAACGGAAACAATAGCAAGCTTCTCACCAGATACATCACGGTGAATGCGCAAATGAATGTAAGCCGCATAGCTAAGCCAGGTTACAAGTGCCATTGATTCTTTTGGATCCCAGGACCAGTATGAGCCCCACGCGTGATTGGCCCACAGTCCTCCGGTAATTACTCCGATAGTTAATAGCGGAAAACCAATTGCAACACAGCGATAACAAACATCGTCATAAAGTTCCACTGCCTTGTTATCTGTGTTTGCTGGACGCACTTTGTCCAGTTTTAACCAAGCAGACACCAAACCTACCAAGCTGCCACCCACAAATAAAAGTTGTAGCCAAAAGGAGTCAATCGGTGTGTAAGTACCAAGCGCAATGGCTAAACCTGCACATGCAATTGCCGCAATAGCCAGGAACATTGATTGGCGGCGACCGCCCACCCAAAGTTCAAGCAACGCCGATAAGCCGCCCAGGATAAACATGGCATACGACACTATAAGCGGTGGCACGTGGATTTGGCGCCAGTAACTGACGAGAGCCGGTACAAGGGGAGCAATTTCGTGCTGGGAAGCAGGCAACCAACTGCCATATAAAAACATCGCTGTGGCCGTCAAACTGGCAAGCCAGCCTAATTGCCCAATTGTGTAGGAGCGGGCCAGAAACAAATAACCACCCATAGTGGCCCAGGCGAACCACAACAGTGATTCATATAGATTAGCGAGCGGAAATCGTTGTGCTTCAATGCCACGGGCGACGATCGCCACCGTGAGCGATACAAAACCAACAACCATTACGATCTGAGCCAGGCGCAGCATAACCTTTTGCCATTTTGCAAAAGCATTGGAGGCTACAAAAACCCAAAATGATGCGACTGATGAAAGTCCGGCCGTGTTCGTTAGCGCCAGTTGGAATTCAGACATTTACAGTATCCTTTGCAGAACTATAAGAATTTTCTGGCAACGCTTCATTCGCTCTGCCGGGTAGTTCTTTCTGCAGTTGAGCGACGATCTTATCCATTTGCTTGCCAAAGAGAATTTTTCCTTTTTTAGCACTGCCGCCAATAAAGAGAAAAGATGAGCCGTAGCCATCCGGAGAAACTGCCGCCCAAACCTGGCGATGCGGTATGGAGGCTAAACAAACTCCCAACATGATAAAAGCGAATGCTGTGTAAGTTATGGCAAGACCAGGATCACACTTATATTGCAATCCTGTTACAGGAAGCGCTCCGCCATATGTCAATTGCACAGTTCCTAATTTCAATGATTTGCCCACGGCAATTTCACCAAGCAGTTTTGGCGCATCCCAATCTGGTCTTTTGGCAAACACACGCATCGGACCTTCCTGGTCACGCACTGAAAAAATAAGAATAAGATCTTTCGTGAGCGGCAAGAATGCGGCATAAAGTTTGCCCATCGGTCGAAGCGACATTGTTTTTGCCTGACCATTGAAGGCAAGCTGAATTTGATCCAGTCCCCAACTAGATTGGTAAATATCCACACCTTCATACGAGAGAGGATTGTTTACCGAAATTTCTTCCGATTTCACAACATGATCGTTTTGATCGAGAACCGTGAGGCGGCTATACCACTGTTTGGCTTCACCACTCTCGTAATTTTCTCGTCTGGTTGAATCGACCTTTATATGCCAGGTTGGTAATTTACCGATCCACAATTTAGAGTGCTCGGAATCACCAAAAAACAAATTTGATCCAAGTAAGACCGGCTTGAATCCGGAAAAACCGGTCCAGGAGCTAATCGTCACTCCCAGTAAAAGTGTGAGTAGACCAATATGTGTAATGGTGGGTGCCAGGCGGCCGATTTTTCCACTTTCGGCTACAAGCGAAGTTCCCTGGCGCCGCACGAAATATAAATTGTGTTTGAGCTTCTTGCTCAATTGGTTGATCAATTGATCTGGCTCAATACTTGTAGTGAGTGTTTTCGAGACAGGGAGCCGCATTACCTCAGATGGATTTAAAAATGGCAGCGGATGCCGCAATACCCACAAACGAGGGAAGACACGCTGCCAGCTTGCGACAACCAGATTGATGGTGAGGAGTGCAATCAGAGTAAGAAAGAAAGGCGTGTGAAAAATATCAGATATGCCAAGCTTAATCATCCAGGGAGCAACATCAGTGCCAAATTGTTCGAAAACCTTTTCCTGCCCAACTTGCGATTCTTGTGGACACCAGGCGCCAAGCAGGACTGTGAAGGCTATCAAACTGAGCAACAGCACGGTGAGCTTTACCGATGAGAAGACAGACCAGGTCGCGCGCGAACGCTTTGAGGCGCGGGCTTCGACTGTCGTCCTTACTGCTTCCATAACCTTCTAAGCTGAAATTTAAGTGCCAACTGCTGTGCCACTTTCTTCAAAAACCCGGTCAATTATAGCTTGAGCTTCTTCGAACTTGTGGCGTTCGACAGCGTTCCATAATTCTTCTGAGTTTTCGAGACTGTTTTGAATTCTAGCCCGAGCAGTGTTGTCGAACTCTTTTGAATTGCTAATTGTTTCCAGTCTCTCCACCATCGTGTTGAGAAAAATATGATATTTGTCGAGCTCTGGTTGAAGGGCTGCTTCAATGCGACGCAGCAAAGATTTTTCCAGGGCATGACTGATACCATCTGTGGAGACAGATATTTTTAAATGTCCGCGTTTTAAGAGAGCAGGCAATAGAAAATCGCTCTTCTCAACAGCAATAGCGTCGTACACCGGGCAGCCATGCTCTCTGGCAGTGCTGATTATGGCTTCATTTTCAATTTGATTGTCGCTGACAGCTAGAGCCAGAATGTACGTTTTATTTTTAATGGCTTCCCTGTCTTGGTCGCCAAAAGAGCGCGAATGAAGACGGATGCTTTTGCCGACAATGTGTATGGTTTCTTGCATCTCACTGATTATTCGTGGTGCAACTATATCTATTAACGCACCAAATTCAACGAGCCGATTCAATTCTCGCAGAGCTAACTTGCCACCACCGACGATGAGAAGATTTTTGCCTCTCAAATCCAGGCTGATCGGACAGAAAGTCAGAATGCCGCCGATTGTTCGTTCGAACCTCATGGCAGATCAATTAGCCCTCGTGAGCACGTAATCCAAAAGTGCTTCCAAAGAATCACGATAATTGCTTGGCGCAATCGTTAACAAGGACATTCGTCCTTTATTTGCGAATTCCTTTGCCAAATCAGAAGTACGTTCAATTGCATTGCTGTTTCGAATTAGAGAGAGAGCTTCTTCGGAGCCTTCATCGCTTGTAACATCGCGAGAGCGCACCAATTCTTCCAGGCGCTTGGAAGCAGCACTCTTTTCCTCAAGCAGATAGAGGGCAGGTGCCGTAAGCACACCACCGCGCAAATCACTGCCAGCCATTTTGCCCATTTTGTTGCTTTCGCCGATTACATCAAGCAAATCATCGACAATTTGGAAACATAAGCCTAGATTCAAGCCATATTCTTTAAGAGCACTCACCGAGGCATCGGGATTGGCATTCAATATTGCACCACTGTGAGCACCGGCTGCAAAAAGTGATGCCGTTTTGTTGATTGATTTCTTGATGTAATCAGGGAATGTCAGTTCGGTTGAAAACTGTTGACGCATTTGTCGAATTTCACCTGCACACAGGTCGCCCAGGACTTGTCCGTAAATTCCAACCACAACCGGATTCATGATGCGCGCCAGACAAATAGAAGCTTGAGCGAAAAGCAAATCTCCCATGAGAACGGCGACGCGGTCGTTCCAACGCCGATTGACAGTCTCCTGGCCACGCCTCAAGGAAGCACTATCGATTACGTCATCGTGCACCAAACTTGCTGCATGTATAAGTTCGGTCAAAACAGCCAGAATAATGTGCAGCCGACTAAAGGGGCGGGAAGCATCCAGACTGGCATGCGAACTAAGCAACACCACTGCCGGTCTGATTCTCTTGCCGCCAGCGCGGAATACCTGGCTAAGCAGTTCCGCTATAAAAGGATTGTCGTCAACGAGATTCGTTTCCAGCCACTCTTCGACGACCAGTAGGTCGTCTTTAACAGGCTCGATGATTTGAGACAAATCAAGCGCCTGAAGTGAGTGCACCTTTGCAGGCGAAGTTTCAGCCGAATTTTTGAGGGTTGTCATCGGAATTCTGTGCGCTCGTTATTAGATGACAAATTATGCCAGAGCGATTACGAATTCTGGTGCATGTTTCGGCATTTGTACCAATTCATACTATACTCATGTGTGCCGGCCCCCGAGAGGTTTTGTTTTTGGACCAGCTTAGGCAGCAACTTCAACGTAAAGAAATAAGCGTTGGAGACGGCATTGTAAAAGCCTTACCAATAGTCAAAGATCGAGTACCCGACGACATAATTATGTGGTTGGTCAACGAGCTGCAGGGCTATTCAAACACTCTTGAGTTTTATCAAAAGGAACATATCGTTCATAACGATCTGCCTGCCTATCGAATAGTTCAAGGGAGTTTAAAGATTCTTGATGCCAGCGGCGATCTTAACGATCTCGATCACCCCTTTGCCTCCAGGGGAAAGTATTTTTTAAGCGCACCTGTCTCTTGGTTGGAAGAATTCGATAGTTTGCCTGGACCAGTTGCCTTAGCTGATTGCCCTGACTTGACAGCCGTACTTGCCAAGGGGTTGGGCAATGTTGTCTGCGAATTCTCCAAACCGCAATTAACTCAAATAATCACGACGATTCGGCAGCGCGTCATAGCCGTGCTTGATAAAGTGGCTTCAGGCCAGAAAGCTTGAGTGCCGATGCGGTTTGAGCCCAGCAGCTCTTTAACCGAAATAGCCTAAGGTCACAAGCAAACAGGGTCCGCCATAAATGACGTTTATGCCGGCTTGCTCAGCTTTAGTAACAGCCAGTTTGCTTTCAGCACCAGGTTGCATCCATATATTCTTTACGCCAAGCGCGATTGCTTCATCAACTACGGCCTCAGTCACCACAGGTGGTGTGATTATCGATATCGACTGAATTTGTTCGGGTAAATCCTTCAAAGTTTTGTATGCCGTGTGACCCAAAACGGTTTCAACCTTAGGATTGACCGGATAGGCCTTGCGCCCGGTTTTTAGGTAGGAAACGAAGCACTTATGCCCGAATTTGCGCTCATCGTCACTGGCACCCACCACTGCAAAGGCTGGTGCGGACAAAAAGGTGTCAATTTTGGCGGTGCCGGGCTGATTGTTGGCTGTTTCCATAAATCCTCGGTTCAAATAAAAGATCGTTACCCGTGTAAAGTCTAAATTCCACGTTAAATCCGGAACTGGGCTCTGTTTTTTGGCGTCCGTTACAAAAAAGAGGAAAATAGGGTCAGGTAAACATCTTGGCTAAACATTTGTTGTGCTGTACTTTAAAGAAGTAAGGAGCCGTCAAGTACTGTGTTAGACTACCGTCCATTGGGGTGGTTCAAGAGACAGTTTGAGCTAGTTCAAAAAGTTTGAAAGAGCACCGGCGACTTAAAGGGAGGCCTAACGTGGATTCTCAATCCGGCGATAGCAATTATAACGACAGTAGCATTCCGAAAGTTCGTCGGAATGTCATAGATATGATTCGCCTCTGCGGTGTGCCAGCCATACCGGCTTATCTTTTCTATGACATAGACATGACGTGGGCTGAAGATCTGCGCAAGAAATTCAACGCTCTCGGCTACAAAACCACTGTTACTGCCATCTTGCTTAAGGCGATTGCTATTGCGCAACGTACCCATCCGATCATGCGCAGCGCTCTTTTACCGACTGGACAGGTTATTACCCTGGAAAACATCACAGCTGGTTTTACCGTGGAACGTTTCGTTAACGGTGAGCCGGGTGTTTTCTTCGGCACTATAAAGGAAGCAGATTCAAAACCAATTACCGAAATTGCCGATGAACTGCGTTCTTTCAGCGAAGATGAAATCAACGAGAATTCTGAACTTGAACTGCAGCACTGGTTCAATAAGATGCCTGAGTTCATCCGCAAAATCATTCTCTTCTTCGGTTTAAGAGTACCCCAGATGCGTTTGCACTATATGGGTGCTACTTTCGGTTTTAGCTCCCTGGGCAAATTCGGCGCCCGGGTAATAATTCCACCAGCCGTCACCACAGCTACCTTTGGAGTTGGCGTGGTTGAAGACAGACCGGTTGCTAAAAACGGAAAAGTCGAAATCAGACCTATTTTGTCAGTCGTCCTCAACTTTGACCATCGCGTAGTAGACGGCGCACCATGTGCTCGTTTCATGCAGGATGTAATCAAATTGCTCAATGGCGGTTTGGAAGAATACGTTAGAGAAGAATTGGACCGGCTCTCCGGCATGTCCCCGACCCACAACCCAGCTTTTTTAGCTAATTAATTAGTTCGATTCCTTACGAACCAACTACTTCTTTAACTTCTTCACTTCGCTGTCGATTTGATTTGGCGTTGGCTTGGCGATGCCTTGTCTGTGAAGTAGATCTTCGGCAATAACGTTCATGGGTACGTGCGATTCGACGGTCAGGTCTGGCAGAGTGACAGTTGCGCCGTGAGTGGCATTTTGCAGACCCCGCAGTACTTTTAAGCCCTTGCCTGCATCCAAAATACTATGGACGCCATTTTTACGGTATGCCTGTTTCTCTACCTCATTCAATGTGGGTGAGATCGCACCCTCTGAAATGGTAATCGTTCCCTTTCCGTTTTTATCAGTCAGTTGAATTTTGTCTTGGTCGACGGTTGCTTTGACTTTGGAAGTATCGAAATCAAAAGAGCTCGGTAGGTAGAGAAGCCCATCTCGAACCATGGAAGTTATAGCTGCAGAAAGAACGCGCGCTGAGTCTTTGGGAGGAAGAACGGCTAAATCATCACGCAATTCACGAATGACATTGGCGTATGTTGTGGCGTGATCGGCTTTAGGGTCCGAATGGTTGTGAGCTGCAGCATCGACAGCGTGCCGTATACGAACAATATCCTGGTCAACTTCAGTCATCCAGCTTTCCCTATTTTTCTGAGCAGCGGCGCAAATGCACCAGCCTCTAGGGAGGAGGTTACATATCTATTGCTGAAATGATGTTATCGAGCTGTTAAATTGCGTATTTCGCGCAGGCTTTAGACCCAGCTCCAGTGCATTCTGGCAGGTGGATACCAACTCAATTTCTGGAGAGCTTCTTCCAGAGAAAGATTGTCGGTGCGGCAGGTAGCAAGAACTATAACAGCATTATCAGCTGAAAGAAGCCCTTCTCGCGCCAGTGACTGACACCGTAATGCGTTGTACAGAAATGGTTCGTTAATGATGCCTGCAGCAAGAAGTCTCTTACCAATTCGGATTGGACTGTCGTCTTGAGGTGGCGCGTGTTGTTCAACAACTTCGCGA
>CAJCIF010000112.1 GCA_903970355.1 Actinomycetota bacterium | reverse complement strand
GACGGAAAATATCTGGGCTACGGTTTAACACCTCAAGAAACGATCTGGGTCTACGAAGACATCTTTGCTAATGAAAATGAGAAGTGAATTGATATTTGGCACGAGAATTGCTTTCTCACTTTTCATTTCAGCCATCACTTTTACTTCCGCCTTTGCTAAAGGCGTTATTGTGCCGGGAACGCAAGATTCAATTCTGCTGGCTTCAACAGATGATGACAAGAGTAGCGGCAAAGATGACGATGACGACCAGAAAGAAAAGAAAAAGAAAAAGAATAAGCATCGCGATGACGATGCCGATGAAAATCAAAAATCCGATCAAAAATCCGATAAGGATGTGAAAGCCGGAAGCGCTGTTGCCAGCAAGGGCAGGAACAAAGGCGATGAAAAGTCCGATGAAATTCCGAATTTTCAGCCGGACCAATGTCTCATTAGCGTGCTGAAAGATCTCAGTCGTGCTCTTAAAGATCAAGACCAGCTCAAGAAGATAACAGATGACAATCAACGAGCAGCAGTTGTTGTCGCTACTCAAATATTAGATAAAGCGCTCGCCGAGCCGAATCTTCTTTCCAATCGCATTATTAAGCCTGAAGACAGTGCCCAAGCAGAAAGCAAACTTTCACCCGAGGCGTGGGGCTCCGGAGCAGTTGTTGTTTCGGATGATTTGAAAGGATCGCTAACGGCGGTTTGGGCAAAGCGTTTGAATGGTTCGATTCACGTTGCCATCGCCGGTGATGACACTAAAACCAAGGCTCCCAACGACAAACCGATTGGGCAATTTGTGGTTGAAATTGAAGCGAAAACTTCTATGCAAAAGGGTTTCGATATTCAAAGTCAGGCGGATGTCCACTTTTGGTTAGGCGAGATCAAGAGTATTACTGTTGATGCCGATTGTTGCCCGGTAGCTGAAGCAGCGCCTTCTGAAGAAAAGCCCAAGCAAACACCCGAACAAAGAGATGATTCGAGTCCCTCTGAAGACGAAAAAAAAAAGTCAAATCTAGTGCTTCCTGTAATCGCTACATCGCGATTGGAGCAGTATCTCGCTAAAGTCCGTGAGATTGAAGAAGTTAAACTGGCGCAATTACGACATGCTCCAGTCGAATCGAATCACCCCGCAGCAGAAATAGTTATGAGCGATGAAGTGGCGGTAAGCCCAGCTCAAAAACCAGAACCAAATAAAGTAGCGGATGCAAAAGAGCAGCTTAAGCCACCAGTTGTACTTGCTCCGGAACCAAAGCCAGACGTTAAACCCGAGATAACGCCTGAGATAAAGAAAGCCGAACCGGCTCCTGTAGTAGTAGTGCCTGTTCCAGTTACTCCTCCGCATCCGCAAGCTGAAAACCAGGAACGCCTTGCCAGCGGTTGGGGCAGCTCACCTATTTCCAATACTGTTGTTCAAACACCGGCTTCTGCGAATCAACCCAGTGCTGATGCCCATCTTTTCCTGCCGGACCGCGCCATCGCTGGAAAGTCCATTACTGTCACCGTGGTCAATTCAAAGAACCAGGGGGAGGCAGACGTGGAGGTTGGCTTCAATGGAGCGACTGTAGCCACTGACAGCTCAGGGAGAGCGGAATTTCGCGTTCCTGATGACGCTTCACCGGGGCGCACTTTGAATGTCGTCCTAGCTGCTCGTCCTGAAATTTTGCCGTCGGTAATAGATGTCCTGCAACCATTACTGGTTTCCTCCGAACAGCAATCGCCGCGCATAGAAGCATGGCCCAGTGCAGTTACCCCTGGCCAGCTCTTAGTTGTAAACGGGCACAGTTTTGACGGCACTCCCGGACATAGTCGCGTTATTTTGGATGATTTTAGTGAGTTACCGATGTTAGCTGTCTCGCCTGTGCAGGTAAAAGCCTACATTCCATCAGATATGCCGCCTGGTTCTCACAATGTACGAGTGGAAAGCAACGGCGTTCAAACTCAAAAGGCCGGATTCGTTGTCGTTACGGTTGAGGTCAAACCGGAAGGAAAGGACTTTACTCGCGAGAATTCCAATAAGGTGCGCATTCGTGTTTTGGGAACCGAAGACAAAGTTTCATTGCACGTCACGAACGAAACACCTGAATTTGTTTTTATATTAAGAGGTAATGACTTCCACATGACGAGTCCCGGCGGTAGTCCCAATGACATTGTGTTACCACTTGAGAGATTGAAAAGAGGCGCATTCAAAATCAGTGCTAAAGTTGAGTGATTCATTATCGGCGACCCAAACCATTAGTCTATGTCAGATTCTTCAGTTAAAAGCCCCATTAAAACAGTGCCACTGGATACGGTGCCGGTTCCAACCGAGAGTTCCGTTGGCAAAGTAACCAAGGCCAAAGATTATGTTGGCTTAGTTGTGACGTCCCTCCCTGTCTTAGGAGCGATTGGCACGGCTGCCGTTTGGGCTTTGTCCTACTTCTATGTGGGCTCCGTTGATTTAAACTTCAAAAAGCCGTATCACAACATCAATGTTGACGTCTACAATCCGAAAGGCAGCCAAACTACTTTTCACACGCCGCATTTCGAGCTCATGCCCGGTCACTACTTCTTTATGATTTCAGTGGACGGCAAACCGGCCGTAAATTGCCCTGCCGAAATCGTATACGGACGCAATACACAAGTACAGGTCGATGATCCTCAGCCGCTCGTTAATGAGCCTCAGCCGGTCATATCGAATGAAACTAGCAGCTCAACAGACGAGGAGGACACAACTCCTTCCAAGAAAAGAAAGTGGTGGCAATTTTGGCGCAAGTAATTACCGCGCACAAAGAAACTCGCACATCAAAACGCCTTTCAGAAGAATTATCTCGTCTTGTTCCAGGCGGTGTGAACAGCCCGTTTCGTACTTTTGATGAAGTAGGCGGCCACACAATCTTTTTCCGTAAAGCGCTTGGCTCAAGAATTTACGATGTGGACGGCAATGAGTACGTTGATTATCTGGGAGCCTGGGGTCCCGCTGTCCTTGGCTATGCCCATCCTGACATAGTGATGGCTTGCCAGCGCGTTCTAAAAGACGGACTCGTATTCGGAGCGCCATGCGAACTAGAACTTGAGTTTGCCAGGGCGATTACAAATGCCATTCCCACCTTGGAACAGGTTCGCTTTGTAAATTCCGGTACTGAAGCAGTAATGAGTGCCGTTCGTCTTGCTAGAGGTGTAACTGGTCGAGACAAAGTCATTATGTTCGAAGGCGGCTATCACGGACATTCCGACGCTACGCTCGCTTCAAGCAAACACGCATCAAGCAAAGGTGTTCCAGCCGGAACTTCTAACGATACTATTCTTGTTGAGTACAACAATCTCGAAGCGCTTGCATCTGAGTTGGCAGTTTCTGGTGAGCAAGTTGCTTGTGTGCTGGTTGAACCAGTGGCAGGCTCTATGAATGTGGTGGTTCCCGATCGCACATTTTTAGCAGGCATGAGAGAGCTTTGCACTAAATATGGTGCACTCCTGATTTTTGATGAAGTCTTGACCGGGTTTCGAGTACATCTTGCCGGTGCGCAAGGGCATTTTAATGTCAGTCCGGATTTGACTTGCTTTGGCAAAGCGCTGGCGGGCGGAATGCCTGTCGGGGCTTATGGCGGCTCGGCAGCCATCATGAGCGAGTTGCAGCCGATTGGCAAAGTCTATCAAGCCGGCACTTTCTCCGGTAATCCAGTCACGATGGCTGGAGGGATAGAGACAATCCGACTGCTCTCAAACCCGGCCGTCTTCGAAACTCTCAATGAGCGAAGTGCACAATTTATCGGTGGACTGAAAAATATAGCCACTAAAAATGGCTACCCCGTGCAGTTCCCGAATTTGAACGCCATGTTCGGTATTTGTTTTTCAGCAGATCCAGTTAGAAACTATAGCGATAGTTTAAAAATCGACAGCGCTGCTTATGCCAAATTCTTTCACTATTTACTAAGAGAAGGCATCTATCTCCCGCCGTCATCTGTTGATGCTGCCTGTATTTCGGCGGTACACACAACGGAAGAAATCGAATTTACACTCTCCGTTTGTGCATCAGCTTTCGAAAAGATCTGGTGAGCGTTTAATTTCTTCGCTTGCCTTTTGGTCTGGCACGAGTTTGCTTCCATCAGCCGAAATTTTTATATGGCCGACAATACGCCCCATATAAGCAATGGGAACCGCCCAGCATGATTCGGGTTCTCGAAATTCTGCGCCTTCCAGGGCAGCAAGATCCTTGGGCAAGGTTTTCAGCTTCGTCGCTACTGTTGCGAGGACTTCCGGCTTTCCTTCGCTTAGACCATGTAGTCCCTTGGGCAGAAGGCTGCCGTTTTCAGGACTAAAATGCAAAACTAGCGCAACCTCCTCTTCCTTAGTGAGTGCTCCTTTAATTTCGAATTCGCCCTTCGGCGCTCTGTGCAGCCACACTTTTCCGGCCGAAAGCGAGCCGAGAGTTGAGCGTGCAAAGGACACAGCCCTGGATGCGTTTTCTGATGTGTTCACCACCTGCGTGAGAGAACGATCGTGTTTGTGTTCATGATCATGTTTAGGTGCCATCAGTATCTCCTCCAAAATTCATAAGACCATGTGTCTTCAATTTTGCATATAAAAGCTGGCGATTTATGCCAAGTATTCTTGATGCTTCTGCTCTGCTCCCGTTGGCTTCCTGTAATGCCTTGAGCAATAATTTCTTTTCCAAACCAGCCATAGCTGAATGGTAATCTGTTCCATCGCTTGTTTCTTTAAGAGTGTCAAGAGACATCTTTTCACTGATCAAATTGAGATCCGCTGCTTGAATTACAGCAGACCGCACGGAAACACTGAGATGATACATAAGGCTCTGCAACTCACGCACGTTGCCAGGCCATTTATATTCCAGCAAGATTTTTACGGCGTCGCTACTCAATCTTTTAGCTGTCTCAGGCTGCGATTGGCGGAGAAAAGCTTCCGAGAGAACGAGCACATCAGATCCGCGATCTCGCAATGGTGGAAGAGAAAAAGGAAAGACATTCAAGCGGTAATAAAGATCTTCTCGAAATCTTTTGTCCTTCACCATGTTTATAAGATCGTATTGCGTTGTAGCAATAATACGCAAGGCTGATGCTGAGCCTGATTGCGACGTTTCTTTGAGGGCGCGCACCAACATGGCTTGCATCATGGGATTGAGATCGCCAATTTCATCAAGAATTACAGTTCCACTACTTCCGGATGCTAATGACTGAAATGAGCCATAATTTTCTGGCACTGCTGTGCAATCAATCACGGTAAGAGGCTCATTCTTATGCCCACTATGGCGATGTATCATTTCTGCGACAGTGCTCTTGCCGGTGCCGGTTTCACCTGCTATCAACACAGTGGTGTCACACGCTGCAGCAATGCCAATTCTTTTTTCAACGTTTCGCATCTCAGGACTAACACCGAGTGGAAAATCCTCCTGCGCCTGCCCTTTTGCACTTTGGAAGTCC
Source organism: Actinomycetota bacterium (assembly GCA_903970355.1). GTDB lineage: Bacteria > Cyanobacteriota > Vampirovibrionia > Obscuribacterales > Obscuribacteraceae > CAJCIF01. Next base: position 12,309 of record CAJCIF010000112.1, on the reverse strand, counting down.
TGCTTCGGCAAGGTTACTGCTCTTTCAATTACCGATTTCAGTTCTTTTACATCCAACGGTTTAGAGAGATGATCAAAAGCACCCAATCGCATCGCTTCAATTATTTCATTGCTCTTTGCATTGCTGGTCGTTACTACAACTGGTATTAGCGCCTTACCGGGTTCGGCTTTTATTTCTTTGAGGGAGAAAGTAGCTGTAGCTTGATTTTCTTCCTGATCGAGAAACACGATGTCGAATGCGTATTTGTTGATTTGGTTAAGTGCCTCTTTCAATTCACTCACTTCAGTAACTTCATGCTTTAGCCCGTCCAGCGCTTCGATTAAAGTGCCGTTGCTCGATTGTTGATCATGAAGAACCAGTATCTTAGCCATTTTCAAATTCGAAGCTTCAAGAGACTATTTTTTTTGATTCGTTTCCGGTAATCCGAAATAACAGGTTATCAGGCCTACGAACGCAATGGCAGCAAGAGAAGTAAAGCCGGCATTGTATCCCCATTTATGTACGATTGAGCCTGCCAGGATGTTACTGAAAGCCGCCCCCGTGCCCTGTGCGGCAATAATCAATCCTCGGGTAACATTGAACCGGCCGGTTCCTGCTGTCAAGTCCGCGACGATAACTGAGGCTAAAACGCCAAAAATTCCTGCACCAATTCCGTCCAAAAGCTGCACCGACACAATTAAAATTGGACTGTTGCTTAAGGTGTAGAGTAAGCCCCGTATCGGCAACACGCTCAAGGCGATCAAAAAAACAGGTTTGCGTCCCCAGGTTTCGGCTAATTTTCCGGCCAGAATGCTTGTTGGAATCATAACCAGCTGAGCAGCGACGATGCAGGCGGAAATCCATAACGGCGCTTCTTTTGCGTTTCCTTCAGCGAGATATTGGCCCGCAAGCGGCAGCATTGCTGCATTTGCTAGGTGGAAGAGAACGACGGCAACTGCAAATGTAACCAACCGTTTGTCTTTCAAAACTGTCAACAAAGGGATTTCCGTCTTTGAATTTTGCTGCTCTCCGCGAGCAAGAGCATGATCAATTTCTTCCCCCTTAATTGTCAAAGCGGAAAGGATACTCATAAAGCCAAAGAGTGCAATCAAATAGAAGATCCATTGCGGTGCAATGAGATAACCAGTTATGCCGGCGATTAAAGCAGCCAGTACATTTCCTATGTGGTTGAAGGCTTCGTTGCGGGCAATTCGTTTAGCAAAATATTGATGTCCAACCAAACCAAGACTAACGGCTACAATAGCCGGTCCTGCTATTGCAGCTCCCATCCCATAAATTATTTGAGTGAAAACTATAATGGGAAATTGTGTGCAGATTGTCAGAGACAAAGAGCTTCCGATCATCAATACTGTTGCTACAACAATTAGAAAACGTTTCTGTCTAACGTTGTCTATTAAGGCTCCAGCCGGAGCTTGCGTTAAAATAGTTGCAAGACTCATGGCTGAAAGAACAAAGCCAATTGATGCTTGGTCAAAATGTCTGGCTGCTTTTAGGTAAATTGCAGCGTAAGGTCCGATTCCGCCTATTACGTCTCCAATGAACAAATTGAGCGCATCGAGAGCGCGTGAACTTTGAGAGCTAACCAAAGCAGCTAACCTCCTTGTACATTGAATGAAGACGTGACAGGTTTTGTGGGAACGGAGCACTTCTTTTGATCGAAATTTGCAAATACGAAGAAGACCGCAGCGATGATCAATGCGAATGCAACCAGGTAGTTCCAACGGAAACTTTCCTTGAGATATAGAATCGAAATTCCTGAAAAAACGATGAGGGTGATTACTTCTTGCATCACTTTGAGCTGAGCAGTAGTGAATTGATAACTGCCGATGCGATTTGCCGGCACTTGAAAACAGTACTCAAAGAAGGCGATAAGCCAACTGAGCACTATGGCTTCCCAGAGCGGTGATGATTTGAAGCGCAAGTGGCCATACCATGCAAAGTTCATGAATATGTTTGAGATTGTGAGAAGCAGAATAGTTGAAAGCGCTTGCATGCTGTCGAGTTCCTTTGTCTGTGATGAACTCCATTCTCCAGCTGCGCCGATTCAGTTAGCTGTATGAATGAGTGACAGGCATGTCATATTTTCAGACGAAATTGGCAGCTTCTTGGGAAGCTGCCATTACTCGATGCAAAGAAGTACTGTCGCTTAGCGGTAACGTCTGCTACGGAAGCGACGGACGCCGCCACCTGTACTCTTTCGTACTGCTAACGGAGAACCGTCTAGGCTGTGTCCCATCACCTTTTCGATGTCTCGAACGAGGTGAATCTGGTCTTGCGAAATAAACGATACGGCCGTGCCCGTGCGTCCTGCTCGACCAGTTCGGCCGATGCGGTGAACGTAGTCACTGGCAGTGTTGGGCAAATCATAGTTGATGACGTGGCTGATACTTGGAATATCAAGTCCGCGTGCTGCAACGTCTGTTGCTACCAATACTGCAAATTCGCCGTTTCTATATTGCTTTAGCGTTCTTTCTCTTTTGTTCTGGCTGATATCGCCATGAATTTCTTCTGCCATGACATTGGCATTGCGAAGGCGATTCTTAACCCAAGTCGCTTTGCGTTTGGTCATTGTGAATACAAGAACTGATGAAGAGTCGATGTCTTTCAGTACCTTAAGCAAGAGCTCATCTTTGCCATATTCATTGACGTGATGAAACTTTTGATCGATTGAAGTCGGCTCCACGTTCTTGCTGGCTGCTTTCACTACGACGGCATCACGAGTGAATTCATTCACCATACTGGCAACACTTGAATCGATAGTGGCGGAGAACATCAATGTTTGCCGAGTTTTTGGTACTTGCTTATTGATGCGTCGGAGTTGTGGCGCAAAGCCAAGATCCAATAGACGATCGGCTTCATCGAGCACCAACACTTCTATGTTGGAGAGGTCGATAAGGTTACGAGTCATGCAATCGATTAGCCTTCCTGGTGTGCCGACTACAATGTCGAGTGATTGTCGCAGTGCGCGAATCTGCTCGCCCATTCCTACGCCACCATATATGGCGGCAGCCCGTAAGTTTGTATACTTGCCGAACAGTTTGAATTGAGCGAGAACTTGTAATGCCAGCTCTCTGGTTGGCACTAAAATTAGTGCCCGTGGTTTGCTGGCAGACCGTTGTAATCTGCTCACGATAGGCAGGGCATAGGCAGCCGTTTTGCCAGATCCAGTTTGCGCTGAGGCTAACAGATCTTTGCCGGAGGAGATAATGTCGATTGTGCCAGATTGAATTTCCGTTGGTTCGGTATAACCCGCATCAGTCAATGCGGACATTGCATGCTTCGATAAGCCAAACTCTGTAAATGTGGACATCGTTGGCTTCGATAAGCCAAGCTCTGTAAGTGTGGTCAAAATATTCCTACCTTCTATTTTGGGTCCAAAGACCCGTAAGTATTATTTGGGGATGATGCATAGATTGCATCCTGAGGCTCGGTTCAGATGCTCTTAAGACGGAGCCCCGAGTTATAGCGTTTTCAATTGCTACTGCAATTTAAAAGCTGAATAAAAACAATCGCTTTTTGGGTTTCGGTCCTTCTTCTGAAAGGCTCATGTTGACCCGTCTTCCGTTAATTTCTGCACCATTGAGGTTTTGAATTGCCTGTGACGTCTCTGTTTGAGTAGACATCTCCACCAAGGCATATCCTCTGCCCTTGCCATTTTTTTTATCAACAGCAAGATCGACAGAAACGATTGTTCCTTCCGTCTGCTCAAAAAGCTCTCTAATGCTTGATTCTTCAGTATCGCAGGCAAGATTGCCAACGAGAATTTTTCCGAACTTGGTCATAGAGGCGCTCCTAAAGCGGCGTGCAACACTCTATTTAAGTTCCAATGGAGCCCTGCGACCCCAATTATCGCATATTAATCAGATAAGGTCGACTTCATACTTGGTGACACCATGCAATGTCACAAACGCTGAAGAGTCCGAAATGGCTCTAAGACCCAGTTCTCGATTGAATGTTAAAAGTTTCCCGCCGGTGAATATTCGGTAACCAACTGCCAGTGGATGTTGGCGCGTTGTCCCTGAGTTGAACCCGGCATCGGATAGACGAAGACATAGAGTTTGTCTGCATTTCCAGCTGTTTTGTTCCAAAGATCATTAATCTCTTCGTTTACAGCCGGCATTTCATCGGAAAGATTTTCAGCGTGGCCGAAATACAACACAGTGTGTGAATTTGGCTTTGTGGCTGGATCTTGCTTATAAGTTATTGCAAAAACAGCAGGTACGAGTGGAGGCGACCAGGCCCTTAACTCTCCACCTGAAACAAATTTGTAACGTGAATGTTTGCCCCAAGATACGTACAATTTTTTGAACCTCAAATGCGGAAACTTCAGGTTCTCATCATTTGCAATCAATTGATGAGAACAAAGTCACTATATCCGGTTCTATTATCGCATAGAAGGCAATTTCTTTACCTGAAGCAAAGTGTTCGAAGTGCATTGATCAGGCGGTTTGCCAGACCAAGCCTTGATCCGCTTCTTCTTCTTCCATTTTTGCTAGGTCGGCTTCGCTTGGTACATTAACCCTCGTAACCAGGCCCATCTTATGCATGGCTTTGATAATCATCCAGGAAATATCAATTTCGGTGTCTTTGATTCCAGATTGAGCCGAGCCCGGTAGAGCATGGTGATTGTTATGCCACCCTTCACCCATGGCGAGTAAGGCTACCCACCAGATATTGACGCTATCGTCCGGAGTCTTGAAATTCCTGTAGCCAAGTTTTGACATGTGGCAGAACACATTCAGCATTACCGGTACCTGCATTACCGCTAAACCGGCAAGCATGCTTGCTGTTGCTGGAATCCACCCAAAGCGAACGAAGATGGCGACCCGGAACAAAATATTGATCGTAGCGGCGAGCGAATGTGCCTTCCACCAGTCTCCATCTTGCTCCAAGAACTGATAGATCGGATCTTTGATGAGATCCTTTGCCTGTATTTCCGGATTTATGTGCTCCGGATAGTGCCTGTCCAGCACCCAGCCCCACCATGAATTAAGCAGTCCATTTCTTGGTGAGTGTGGATCAAGTGGTGTATCGACATTGCGATGGTGCGCTCTGTGAATAGTCGCCCACCAGATTGGTGCCCCCTCAAATGAGAGGTAGGCAGGAATTGTCCAGAAATACTCAACCGGTTTCGAGCATGAGAATGCCCGGTGAGATAAGAGCCTGTGATAGCCAATTGTGACGCCAAGTGCGTGCCAAATATAGGAACCAGCGAAAACTGCGGCAAACTTAAACATAAGTGCGATACCTCGGCGGAAAAACAAAAAAAAGCGAACGGGTGCGCAAATACGCACCAAGTCTTATGAGCGGACGGGAACGGTCTGGCAAAGGTGCCAGCCACCAAAATAAAGGTTTACATCAGGCTCTGAAACTTAAGTCAAGGAATGCGCGTTGCTTGATTGATTGACCGATTGATGTAAAAGGCTTTGGTTGAAAAGGTGTAGTCACGCAACTACAATCTGTAATCACATGGATTATGATAGCCCGTCTCAAAAAATTATGGGGATGAATGTGACATAAGGTCAACATTAATGTTTTCCTTTTACAACTGAACCCACCTGAAAAAAACGCCGTGCAAAAGCATTGGTATTACCGGCGGTGCTGAACAATGAAGCAGCCACAGCGATTACGTGCGGAGAAGCTGTGCAACAGCTTCTCCGCACTTAAAACAAATTGCCGTATCGAAGCATAGCGAAGCGCAGCCGCGGCGAGGAGCCGTGGCGGAGCGCAGCGTGATTACGCGCGGAGAAATTGCGTAGCAAATTCGGAGCGCTTAAAACTAATTGCCGTGGCGGAGCGCAGCGTGACTACGTGCGGAGAAGCTGCGTAACAGCTTCGGAGCACTTAAATTGAATTCCTAACTGCCAGTCGCTTCGACTTGGTGGAACATCAAGGCGTCCGGGAAAGAAGAATTGCCGCGGACAGCGCATATTTGAATGCCTATGCGCAGATCGTTATGATCGAAGTCATTGGAAAGTGGGCGTTCCATGAGGGTTTTCTTGATCTGGCGTGCAAGTTGCTCCATGCCTTTAATTGAACAGGCTGGTCGCAACACGGCAAAGTTGCCATGCGTGAAGTGTCCGATGATATCGCCTTTGCGCTGCATTTGACCGATACGTCGAAATGCTTCTCGCACAGCTTCTTGAGGAAGCATGTTGGAAGGGTTGCTGGCGGTTATATCATGCAGGCGCATGCGAACAATCATGCTGAGCAAAATACGTCTTTGTCTGATCGAGCGGTGATATTCCCTCTCCAAAAAGACTAACCAGGCAGCATAGGTGAAAATGCCGAGATCTTCAGCGCGGAGTTGCGAAAGCAAATTGCGCATCGGATCAAGATTGATGCCCTTGCGAGGTGCAACGAGAGTAGCGTTTTGACTCATGTCTTGCCATGGATTGGAAACGCTTTCCACATAGTCGTCATATGTAATTACAGTGCAATCTGTCGCTTCAGCGGCTGAAAGTGCTTGTTCAGCTCCACCCAGTAATACGGGCAGTGTTTTCAGCTTCTCGCCAAGAGTAGCGAGTCCGAAACTGACTTTCATACCGGCATTGCCTGGTCCCGGCAACAATGAAGGGTTTGAAAAGAAACGGCTGATTTTGCGGGCGAACAGTTTTGCGCCAGTAATCTCTGTATCCGGCAAAAGGAAAATAAAGCAGCCACCTTCGTATTCGGCAATCATGTCGGTACGCCGCAATCCAGCTCGCAGTTGTTGAAGGGCACTTTGAACTGCCGGTCTCGGCAACGGGCCCTGGTAACAGGAGCCATCGTCTCTGGCTAGACCAGAAATGCGAAACAGTACGACTGTAAGCGGAGCGTTACTAGTCAAAGCTTTGTAATACTCTTGTTCCAACAAAAAGAGAAAGGCGGGGAAAGAGAGAACACCCATCTCGTTAATGAGTAAACTCTGCAAAAGACCACGACCACGAGTCAGGTCTACGGTATGCGCTGAATGAGGCGAAACATTTGGTTGGAACTCAATGTTGACTGCTGGAGGAGCGCCGGCTTCTTGCTGCACAACGTTTTCCGGTCCCCAATTCTGGATGTTTGGAATTTCTTTTGAATCATGGGGAGCATCTTCATCGCTCTTGTTTTTGCGAACGAGGTCAGTTTGAGCTTCGACAAAAAGTTTTTGGAGATTCCGAACCATATAGCTACCGGCCTTGCTTCCAGGAGAAGTAAGTTCTCCATGCTGAAGTGCCAGTGCGAGATCCGCATCACAGGTGGAATCGCCCGATCCGGTTTGCGAAACAACGAGATTGTAGAGGAGCGGAATGTCGTTGGTGAGGTGTTCCCAGACCAATTGTGTTTTTGTCTCTTTGCCACGATAGAGCTTCCAGTTAGCTACGCCAGCTTGGCGGCTATAGCAAAGCGTCATCGTGAAATGTTGTCCGTTGGTATCCCAGGTGAAATCGAATTCCGCTCCTGGTGGCGCAGCGAGAAGCTCGCGCAGATAACCGGTAAATACATCCATACTGGGGACAGCGGCTAGATGTCGTTTCCGTATTCTAGGTGCAGGTCCTAATTTCTTGCCCGTTAGCATATTGCTAAAACTCCGCAAACAAAAGTCTTTAGTTAGATCAATCCTACCCAGCACTTGAAATATTCAAGCGCTTTCAGCCAACTCGTTGCCGAATTGGCCACGAATTAACGATTTAATGACCTGGTAAAAATTAGCCACGTAAGCTTAATCACGTGCCGCCCAAAGTATAAGAGGTACGCAAATGGTTGTCAAGAACCGAAGCGAGAACTGGAGATGATTTCGGTCAAAAAGTGGAGCGCATACGAATTAAATCGCCGAATGTCTCAGATATGACCGATATCTTTCCACCCGAAGCCCCTGTCGATAGGCGCGGCAAGTGTTCGATCGGTAATTCAATGACGCGATAACCAGCGCGTTCCGCACGAATACACAACTCGGCATCAACGAATGGTGTGTGCGATTGCAGGGTGATCTTTTGCAGAATCTCGCGTCTAAACAGTTTGATGGAATTTACGTCTTTGTGTCTGTGTCCATAGAGCACACGCAGCATCAGGTTATACACTTTTGACTGGAGCTTGCGGCGCCAGGGATCATTGCGATGGACTCTAAGACCGATAACGAAATCATAGTTGCGCAGACCTTCTGCCATGGCGAGCAACTCTTTAGGAGCATACTGATAGTCGCCAGGCAGTGAAAAAATTAGTTCCTTTTGGCATGACAAATAAAGTTCTCGAATTGTCTCGCCATAACCCTTATTCACCTCGTGATTTATGACACGAACGCGCTTATTGGCGGCCGCTTTTTCATTGAGGAGCGCAAGCGTATTGTCCTTGCTGCCATCATTGACGGTGACAATTTCATAGTCGGGACAAATCTCGCTAAGCAAATTGGCGCTATCCGTAATCAGCCTGCCAACGGTTGTCTCATCGTTGTAGGCAGGGATGATAAGGGAGATCGAGGTTAGCGGAAGATTACGATTCGACATCTATCTGTGCGTCTGTTGAATGGTGCCGACATCGTTGACCGAGCCGACCGATGTCGAAACTTTTCTTAGTTTGTAAAAGTTCGCAATAGATGCAATGACCGTATCTATCTGTTCATCAGTCAATTCCGGAAACATGGGCAAACTCAAAATGCGCTTAGCCATTCTTTCTGTAGCCGGTAGATCACCAGGTTTGTAGCCCAAATATTTGTATGCGTTTTGAAGATGGGAAGGAATTGGATAGTGAATTAGTGTGCCGATGCCTTCTGACATCAAATAGGATTGCAGTTCGTCGCGCTCATCAACTTGGATGACATAAAGATGGTAGACATGCTCTCCCTCACCCGCTTTCCCCGGTGTTTCAACAATACCGGAAAGGCCGCATGTATATCGTTGAGCAATCTCGATCCGTTTTTCGTTCCACTCTTTCACATAAGGAATTTGGCAAGCAAGTATGGCAGCCTGAATCTCATCCAAGCGGCTGTTTATGCCAATTTCATCGTGGTGATAACGTTTCGATTGTCCATAGTTGCGCAGTTTGAGTAGCCGTTCGTAATTCTCTTTTGTCTTTGTAGCAACAGCGCCACCATCTCCGAAGGCACCGAGATTTTTGCTCGGGTAAAAACTAAATGTGCCGAATTCCGCCATGGTGCCGGCCGTTTTACCTTTATATGTCGCGCCAGTTGCTTGCGCCACATCTTCAATAACCGTCAATCCATGCTTTTGCGCAATGCTCAAAATCGAGTCCATGTCAGCGATTCGACCGTACAAGTGCACAGGCATTATCACTTTTGTGCGGCTTGTGATTTTGGCTTCAATTAGTTGCGGATCCATAAGCCCAGAAGATGGATCTATGTCGACGAATACTGGTTTTGCGCCAGTCATCGATATGCCATTAATCGTCGGGACCGCTGTATGTGCAACAACAATCACTTCATCTTCCGGTCCAATATTGAGCGCAGCAAGAGCGAGGTAAATCGCTTCTGTTCCAGACGCGCAGCCGACCACATAATTCGAACCCAAGAATTGAGCGAATTCTTCCTCAAATTTTTGCAGTTCGGGGCCCAAAATATAGTAGCCACTATCAAGTACTCTTTGCACGGCGCTGTCTATAACGCTTTTATATGCTTGATAGTGAACTTTTAGATCACCAAAAGGAACCTTCACTCGACACCTCATCGCAGCTTTTCTGCACGCCGATATGGCGCGCGTATGCAAATACTAGAAGAAAAGAGTAGGGCACGAATTAAGAGCCCTTTATTTGTGAGCACCAGAGCCCATTTGGCGCTGCCTTCTTTACATGGTAGACTTTGACGTTGCACTCTAGTAAGCCGTAAAAGCGCAGAAAAACCAATTGTCAAGCGGAAATCTGCAAGCAGCTTACTAAGGGAAATCTCATCAAGAACGGTTTTTAAAATGCCCAAAAGCGAATTTTATGGAAAGTCCGTGTTAATCACGGGTGGAATGGGTTTTATTGGGTCAAATCTGGCCATTCGGCTTACTGAGTTAGGCGCGAACGTCACGATTCTCGATGCCATGATTGCCGATTATGGTGGCAATGAATTCAACATAATGCCTGTCAATGACCAGGTTCGTGTGAATTTTTGCGACATCAGAGATGAGAGTGCGGTTACATATCTCGTGCGTGGCAAAGATTACGTTTTCCATCTTGCCGGACAGGTTTGCCATCTCATGAGCATGACAAATCCATTTCCGGATATCGATATGAACATCACAGCGACAGCTATTCTCATGGAAGCATGCCGCAAATATAACCCGGATGCCGTTGTTGTCTACACCGGCACAAGAGGTCAATACGGACCTTCTGTATCTTTGCCGGTAAACGAAGAAGCTCCTACAAATCCGAAAGGGATTTACGAAATCTCGAATTTGACCGCCGAGAAAATCATCAAAGTCTATAACGATGTGCATGGCATTCGCTCGGTGCTTCTGCGCCTTAGCAACATCTACGGCCCACGCTCTCAAATGAGACACTCGCGCTTTGGTGTCTGCAATTGGTTCGTGCGCCTCGCTATGGATAATCAACCAATTCAAGTTTTTGGCGATGGCAGTATTTTGCGTGATTTTTGCTATGTCGACGATACCGTCGAAGCGATTTTGCGGGTGGCCATAACACCTGCCGCTTACGGCGAAATCTTCAATGTCGGCTCAGATATTCCAGTTACTTTCTTAGAACTGGTCAAAGTCATTATTAAGCAAGCCGGCAGAGGGCAATGGAATTTTGCCGAATTCTCTCCTGAGCGCAAGGCCCAAGAGCCTGGTGATTTCTATTCGGACGTCAACAAAATATTGCGCTTTACAGGATGGGTCCCGGAGACTTCCCTGGAAGATGGGTTAACTAAGACAATTGATTATTACACCAAATATGGTGCCCATTATTGGGATACCCAATTTGGCCGTGAACTGATTAACGTTCAAACTGCTCCTCTATCAACACATAAATAACCCGCACTAACTGGCCAGAGCATTAAACTCGATGCTTTCGGTTATCCCTTTACCTTAAACCTAAGTTTTCGACGTTTTGGCTGAGGCGGGTTGTGGCATGAAGGTATTACCGTGTCAGATCTCCCGATCGCAAGCGCTTCAGCGCCCAAAGTTAGACAAGTCGCAATTCACGGGTTGCGTCGATTAACCAAGGAGTAAGGAAATGTTCACCTTGCTAGATTGTTTTGCTCTACTTGCAGGATTTGCGATTGCCCGTGGCAAAGAGCAGCTCCCGAATCCTGGCCGCGACGCCGCAGTTCTTCTTGTTATTGCAGGCGTAGTTGCATCAGTAACGTTTATGTGGGGAGATGCTAACGTTCTCGTTGGAATCGTTGGCTTAGCCGCTTCTTTTGGAGCAGGTTATTTCTACGGAAATACTTCCAAAAACATTGTCGAGCACGAAGACAGCTCGACCGCCCATGCCGAAGTAACCACCTAGTCGAAAATCAGGTTCTTAAAATTAAAAGGAGCGCTCGTTAAAAGCGCTCCTTTTAGTTTATTCCCGCCCGAGAATTTCTTTGTTTGAAGTCTGGCACTTCATCCATATACTTAGTTAAGCCTTTAAAAATGAAAATGATATGAAAGGACAGAATTTGACGAGCGAATCGAAAGAGCGGCGCCCAATCAATAAAGAGCGCATAGAGCAGATATACAGGTTCGAATATCTTGACCAATCGCGCTGGCAACTCGGAGATGAATCCGGAAAGTGGAATACCGAGCCGCAGCCTTGCCCGAGTGACGATCCTACTTGCCAGAAAATTGCCGCTATTTTTAAACAGACTAGTGCCACAGCCAATATAGGCACTTTGTCCTGGCCTTTTGTGGGAAAAGCTTTCGTTGCCCAGGTCGATCAGGCAGTGGCCGAACAATGTTGGCATAAATCTCTGCCTCTATTGAGGGAAATCGGATACCAGCCTTTCTGGGTTGCGGGCAGAACTGGTCTTGCCGACTTAATCGAACACATTACTACCTATTTGAGTTTCGATTCCGAAAATTATCTCTGGCAACCGCGTCGCCCTGAATTTAGAAGTTTTGCAGATTCGCTTTCGGAACTAGAAGGGCACTGGGAGCCATTTTTTAGCCCGGGTAAAAATCCACCCGTTACCCCTTCGCCAGCGGATCTAATTGCACTGAGCGAAAAAATTGATCTCAACTCCTGGTTTGAACTTGCTTGCCAAAATCAAAAGAGAAAAGCAAAAGAGCAATCGACTGAAAAAGGCGGTTTTGCAATTTGTGGCGGCTATGGTGAATCGAGATGGAGCGATGATGAATTAGCATTGCCCTGCATACTGATTGTCAAAGCATCACATGCCTGGTATGTCCCCGCTCTCTTTTACTT
>CAJCIF010000111.1 GCA_903970355.1 Actinomycetota bacterium | reverse complement strand
TTATCTCGGCCCGCATCGAAACAGAGACCGGCCGCATAGAACTCCTTCTTTACCCGACACTCTTGGCTTCACTCCTCATCAGTTTTCTCTTGCCAATACACTGGCTCTTGAATTGGGGGTTCCTCGGTGTGATCCTCATTCTTTTGGTCACGGTCCTGCCCGTTGTCCGCATTTTGCTTATCTTGCCGGCGATCTCAGCCCGTTCAAAGTCTTTACAGAAGGCGCTTGTGTTTAATCTCTTAGGGTTGGCGCTGGGTATATTAATGCAGCCGGCAGCGATTATTCTTGGCAACAACAGCCTTTTCCTTCTAGCTCTCATAGCTCTAGTTATTGCCGCGTATTTGGACATTAAATTTGGAAATAAGCTCGCCCAAGTGGAACATAAGCCAGTAATAAAGCGAATCGCTTAGTCGAGGTAGAAATGTCGGGACAAGAAACAGGTTTTCAAATGTTCGCCAAAGCAAAGGTGAATGTACGTTCCCTTGTAGTGTTTGGCTGCCAATTCGGCGAAAAAACAGATGGTGAGAAGCTGGTTGAGATAAAACGCGCCTTTAAAGGTCCGGATGGCGCTATTCGGCACGAAGCTTGCACCGTGGACTATACTGTTTTTGAGGAAGGCGGGACTTTTCATTTACATGAACTATTCGTCTCGGAATCATTCGGATTATCCGTGACTTTCCTGAAAGGAAAAGGGCATTTTCAGTTTCGTTCAAAGAAACCCAGTGGTGAAGGGCAGCAACTTCTGGTTTTCCAAAAATTAAACGGAGAGGAATCCGAGCTCACCTGTCATATCGAGGCTGTGCCGATAGAATGAAAGATGATCGCAAGAAACATTCAGGCCACAAACATAAGTTAGCGCCTAACGGGCCGCCCTTGTCACCACCGGAAATTATTCCTGATGATCTGGTGGTGCCTAATGAAACTATCCTTCTGATACCCGATCACGCGGCCTTCGTTGACCCACCGCACTTTGTGAAAGCAACCCAGCACCGAAGCTGGTTTAGCCCTTATTTTTACCACTGCTTGCCAATCGTCATGGGAAACCAGCATGGTTTTCTGATGCTTGCCACTTACGATTTCGTCATGCGCTGGAACGGTTCGGATGGCATCGATGGCGTAGACATACATTATCTGGAACCGGTCACCCACCCAGCCTTTATCACGCTTGAATCGCATTTTGGTCATGGCATTTTGACGGTGCAATCACGTTATGTATTCCGCACACCCAAGGGTGTCAACCTGATGGTGAAAGAACCACCAAACTATCCAGTGGATGGACTTTCCTGGATGAATGCCGTTGTCGAAACGGATAACCTCAGACGGGACTTCACCTTCAATATCAAAATTACGCGTCCGCATATGGACATCTATATCCCACGCAATACTCCTCTTGGCTGTCTTGTTCCTTACCCGCGCTACTTTCTTGATGGCTACTCGATGGCCGAACTAAAAGAAGGTGAAGATCTACAAAAGGCGCAGCGAACCATCAATTATTTTGGCGAGGAACGCTCCCATTTCGACGATAGTCCACGCCATCGTTATATGGAAGGCGTAGACATATACGGTATTGAATTTCAGCACCACCAAAAAACTCTAGACGGAGGTAAATGGTGGTTTTCGACGCGCAAACGGCCGGAACAAAACAGAATAATTACAGTAGCAAACGGCAATGGAGGGGGTTTGATGGCCAGCTTCAAGGACATGCTCAAAGGATTTTTCAGTAATCCTCCGCTTGAAAGCGAGCCTGGAAAACACACCCCATCCGGTCAGGCCAATCAGCCTAAGCCCGAACCGACAGTGCTTAAGTGTCCGGTGACACAAGCAACAAGAGAATCGATGGTGGCAGCCGGCGCACCAATCAAGCACGATGCCAGCAGTACACCAGCCCACAGTGACGTTCCAGCCCCCACTACAAACGGCGCCCCCATGAACACAACAAATAAACCGGATGAGTTACAAGTACCTGGGAAACCTGCTCTGGGTGAAAAAGAAATTTTAGAGCTCAACGCCGATTTACCGGAATCAACAATCACACTCTTTTTGCCGAAGGAATATGATCGATCGCTTGTGCCGGTGAAAGCTTCCATGACTCGCCGCTGGCTAGAAGAAGATCGAAAGACAATAAACCATGGCCGATTTTGCCTGCCGCTTTCAATGGGCTCCGGAATTGGCTGGTACATATTGTCACCAGCCACTTTCACAGTGAGGTGGGATGGTGACATCACTCACGATGCCACAGTAGAGATCCACGATAAAGCATCTCACGCTTCGATAGACTGTCACTCTGCTTGCGGCAGTTTCACAGTGCAAGCCGTTTTCGTGCCGCGCACCAAACGCCCCGGCGATTATGTTGTGATCAAAGGAATCTCAAATCAATTCCGTAAGCCCTACCAATTTCTGGAAGCAATGCTGGAAGCGTGGTGGAGTCCGGCTTCATTTGGTCTGGTTGGCATATTGAATCAAGCCTGCGAGTTCACAATTAAGAAAGGCGAACCGCTTGCCCAAATGTATGCCATTCATATGGATCAAGCCAGCTACGGGCTCGAACTTCGTGACGGCTACGCACCACATTGGCAGGAGTGGGACGAGAAGCGTCGCGATCCTTCCTATACCGGTCGCAACATGGATTACCTGAAAGGCTTACTGCCTGATGAAACTCCTGTTTGTCCGCACTTCAAGGGCTTCCCAATTACAAGCACAGCACTTGCCGGTACAAAATTGGTAGAACCGGATTTACCTCAACCTGTTGATGATGGTGCTGCGCCAAGCGGGCCAAGACACGGCATGAAATCCAGCAATAAAGCCATTCCCGAAAAGCCAGCCACTCCCAAAGCAACCACAAACCAATCGGTTACTGATCTCGTACGAGATGTGCGAGTCGCCATAGGCAATAAAAACAGCAAAGAAGCAGAAAAGCTTTTGGCACTTGCTCTTGCAAAATCGGAAGAGGAAAATCGTATCTCTTTTGAATTGGTAGCTGCCTATCAAGATCTCGGACACCTTTATTTGCATTCTGGTGACTTCAAGAGTTCCGTAAATAAGTTGAACGAAGCGGTCCAGCTCTATCACCGGCTCTCAACCGTAGATCACGAACATCTCACCAGATTGTTCCAAGATCTTGGCTATGCAGAGCGCATGCAAGAAAACTATGTAGAAGCGGAAAAGCATCTCAAAACTGCCCTTGAAATAGCGATTGGCACTCATATCGATGATGTTCCACTGTCGAGTGCCAAGTTCGATCTTGGTTCTTTGTATACCAAGCTTTTGAGGTTCGATGAGTCTGAGCCGCTTCTGAGAGAATCCATTGAACTGCGCAGGAAAACGATCGGTGACAGACATGCCGATACACTCTTTGCGATAAACGGACTGGCTTGCCTTATTTCTCAGCAAGGAAAAACCGATGAAGCCGAGAAGTTATTCAAAGAAGTGATCGAAGCGCGTGAAGAAACGCTCGGCAAAGACTCCCTCGCCGTTGCAGACAGCTACAACGATCTCGGCTTCTTATATCGAGACACCGAACGCTATGACAAAGCCGTTGAAGCTTATCAAAAAGCAGTAGATTTACGCAAAGCAAAACTCGGCGACGATCATTTAGATGTCGCAGAATTTGTCGCTAACATTGCTTTCTCGTATCTAATGGCCGGAGACTTTAAAAAAGCAAAACCATATTTTGAGGAAGTTCTGGCCATTAAAGAAAAGCAGCTGCCATCACATGATCCAGCTGTGTTGCGTGCTTGTGAAGATCTAGCTCATACGCTCGGCAAACTGGGCGAAAACAGCGAGGCGGAAGAGCTACTGAAGAGGGTAGCTGCACGTCGATGACGGTCGATCCAATGCAAGGCGAATCGGCATTATCGGATGATAATCGCATCTCCGGTTTCGACCAAATCTATGAATTGAATGCTGACCTGCCGGAATCCACTATCACTCTTTATTTACCGCCTGAATACGACATCTCGCTTGCCCCTGTTAGAGCAATAAAAAACAGAGACTGGTGGCAGGAAGATCAAAAAACAAGAGATCTAGCGCGCTTTTGTCTGCCACTGGCAATGGGCTCGGGCATGGGCTGGTATATTTTGTCTCCGGCAACATTTACAGTGAGCTGGGATGGCGATGAAACCCACGATGCTCAGCTGGAAATAACAGAAACGTGCTCTCATGCCATCGTAGACACTCACTCGGCTCGTGGCAGTTTTACCGTGCAAGCGCAGTTTATTCCGCGCACGAAAAAGCCGGGCGATTTTGTATACGTGCGCGGCATAGCAAACGATTACCGTAAACCCTATTACTTTCTAGACGCCCTTCTTGAATCCTGGTGGAGTCCGGCTAATTTCGGTTTGGTAGGGATGTTGAATCAACCTTGCCGATTCACAATCAAAAAAGGCGAACCAATTGCACAGATGTTTGCCATTCATATCGATCAAACCAATTACGACATTGCTCTGCGCAGAGGCTATCCCACCCAGTGGAAAGAATGGGACGATCGCCGCTCAGCCTTTCCCAAAAAAACGCTGGATTATCTGCGCGGACAATGGCCCGATGGCAAACCAGTATGCCCTCATTTTAAAAGCTTCAGCGGCACAATGAATAACGAAGTTGTCGCTGAAGAAAACGTCAATATGTGGGAACTTGTGCGTTCAGCAGGTTTAGCGTTGAAGAGCGGCACATACGAAGCAGCCGTACTTCTTACGGAAAGAGCGCTCGAACTTTCCGACAAAGAAAATTCTTTTTCTTTGCCATTCCTGAATTTATTGCTACAGCTGGGCCGCTATTGCCTGAATAAATCCGATTTAGAAGGTGCACTGGCGCACTACTCGAAAGCAATATCTCTGTCGCGAAGATTGCATGAGGTAGACCACAGCCGCCTCGTTGATGCATTCAACGACACCGCATTCGTGGAACGTGCTCTCAAAAAAACGGATGAGTGCGAAGCCCATTACAAAATTGCCATAGAAATAGCAGAAGGAATGAATACGAATGAACTCGGTAAGGCAGAGGCCATGCTGAATCTCGGCCTGGTCTATTTCGATCAAAAGAAATTTGATGAAGCGGAACCGTTATTGAAGAAAGCAAGCGATCTGCGCCAGGAAAAATTAGGTGAGGACCATCCCGATACCTTCTTTGCCATGAACGCACTCGCCCTTCTCTACCTGAACCAGAAAGAATACGATGTTGCAGAAAAACTACTGGACAACGTTCTTACCGGGCGTACTGCCAAGTTTGGTCCGGATTCTCTGGATGTAGCAAGAACCTTGAATGATATTGGTTTTTTGCACAACAAAACTCAGCAATTCGAAAAAGCGCGGCAATTTTTTGAAAAAGCGCTTGCTATTTTTGAAAAGGAGTTACCAAAAGAAAGTGTACCTGTACAGAATGCCGCCACCAATCTTGCCTTTGCTCTAGAACATCTAAACCGTAAAGAGGAAGCTCAGTCCCTGAGAAAGAGAATAATTCAAAATGAAAACTAAGCAAGCACTAGACCAAGCACTTGAAATGGAATATTGGCGTGCCCTTAACCCGGAACTCAACGTCAGCGATGTTGACGAGAACGCACCACCTAAACCGATTGCCGTGAGCGAAAAAATCGTTGCCGCCGCCAAAGAAAGTTTGCGCTCGGATGGCTATTTTCAATTGGACCAAATTCTAGACGCTCCCTTATTAGACCGATTGGCAGAAGCAGCAGAGAAGGTTAGAGGTGCTGGTTGGCCCACACCTTTCGTTTTTGTCTATGACGAATTTTGGAAAGTGCTGCATCCTCTCAAGCTTTATTTTGAATCGCTTTTGGGGCAAGACGTAAAACTCTTACCCGAATTTTGGTGCTGGTATAACGACAAAACCAATGACAGTAAAGGTGTCTATCCGCAGCGTGGTCGCACAGCAACGCAGACGATTAGCAAAGATGGCTCACCGCAGTCTTTGCGAATCTGGTTACCGCTCACTGACACCAATACGGCAAATGGTTGTTTGTTTGCCGTGCCAGCAAACTACGACACGAGTTATTTTAACGACCTTGAAAATAGAAAAGTAGACAATCTTCAGGATATTCGCGCCATTCCAACACGTAAGGGCACCCTAATTGCTTTTACAGAAGCGCTCTTACACTGGGGAGGAAGAAGTTCAGATAAGGCATTACACCCCAGCATTTCCTTATGTTTTGTCTGTCAGCGTGGTGACGTAAGACCTTATGAAACACCGCTCTTATCACCTCTTGCGATCCCAAGCTTCAAAGAACGATTGGGATTCATCGCGCAAAATGTCAGCAGATTTAGAGAAGATGCCAATCTTTCACCTGAGTTAATACCGGTTTGCGAAGCGCTAACAAATTTGGTGCCGGCCATTCAGGAAACTAACGGATTTGGCCGTGAAGTATTGGAGAACGATGCGCGTCTATCCGAATCGCGCATTTGGGCCGTAAACGATGAGGAACGCGTCGCCTCCGCTCTTTCCGATTGGGAGAAGGCGCCAAAATTAGGGGCAAGCCGAGCACGATTCAGCGATGACTTCGCCGATCTGGTCACTGCCTATTTGTTGGATAAGAAGGACGAATTTTTAAAAGAAGAGCCGATTTATATATTAGAAGCCGGTGCAGAATCCGGTTTGTTTACCTATCGTTTTCTGAACGCACTGCATTCTCGATTGAAAAATTTCGTGAGTTTACAGAAGCTCAAAATCATACACATTTTGACCGATCCATCCGAGGTGATCGCAAAACAATGGCAGCAAGTGCATGGTCTTGAAACGTTGATCGGCAAAGGACATTTGGATAGTGCCGTATTTAATCCGGTAACTGAATCGGAGCTTCGTCTCCATAATGCAAAGACATCAATTCGCCCTGGTGATCTCAAGAATCCATTGATTCTAATTGCCAATAATTCCTTTTCCGCCTACGGGCAAGATGCATTCTGGTTAGACAAAGGTCACTTGCAGGAAATTCGTTTCACGACCTATCGAGACGAGCGTGAAAGCCAGTTAGACAGGAAAGCGAAGCTGGAAGAACTTCGCACTATTGAACGAAGGTTTGATATAGAAGGCAAATACTACGACGAAGATATTGCAGCTTCCATTTTGGAACAGTATCGAGAGACAGTGGGAAGCGGCTATATTCTCTTTCCAACTGCCACCCTCAAGGCGCTTGATAATCTCCTCAAATTAGCAAACAATCGACTGGCGATGTTTACGATCGACAGAGGATTGAGCAACTCCGGTTTTGAGCGTACAACCGGAGTGTTTGAGCGATACATAAGGCTGCACGGCGCCCAATCAATACCGGTTAACTTCGATGCTATTAGCCGTTACTTTGAAGCAAAAGGCGGCGCAACAAGTTTTTCCACAGACAGTGGTTATGGACTTTGCACCATGGCTAGTATCATGCCTGCTGCTGACAATAAATCGTTGGAACATTTGCGTTATCAGTTCGAACACAAATTGAATGATGGTGAATGGGGATACTCCAATAAGTTGGCTCTCACCATGCTGGAGCAGTTTAAAGCTGAGGGCAGACCGCATTCATCTCTGGCATTATTCCTTGCCATTTTGAATGCGAGCAAATACGAACCGGAAACGTATTCAGAAGCCTTCGAAGCAATGCATGAAGATATGCGCGATGAACTTTCCAGAATGGACACGGTTCAACGTGCACATCTCAATAGAGCTCTCCGCAAGGTGGCAAAGAACATCTGTCTCACAGATAGTAGAACGCTAAAAGGCCTGGAAAAATTGCTCCATTTTTATTCGCAACTGCAGATGTTCGACGAGTGCCTGGAATTGTGCAACGAGTCACTAGAGGCATTTGGTGCGCTTCCCATCATTTTGGATCATCTTGCCTTGAGTCATGAAAACAAAGGACAAGTTCAACTTGCCCATGAGTTTTTCAGAAAGTCACTCGAACACAACCCGAATCATGCCTGGGCAAAAGATGGTTTGGAGCGTACGACGCGTAAGTTGCAAGCCGGAACCTAAGCGACTAAAAAAGTGCGCAAATAAAAACACCGTCCAGATAAATCTGCGACGGTGTTGTTACTACTGCCTGACTGCCCCTTGCGAAGTGGGCTCAGTATTTAACTACGCTTCAGTCAGTCCTTCACGTAATTCGGGCTTCACTTGCTACCGTTTCCAGCTAGCGCCAGCTTGGTGTTTCTGCAAGGCCCCTCGGCTCGTAGCACTCAACTTGGTGTGTGTGCTCACCGCTTATGTAATTAGTTTATCCGGTCCCATCCAGGAGTGAAGTACCCCAAAGGACATTTAAGACTTGAGCAAAACAATTTTTGAAATCCGCATATGAGCTAATTTTTTGATCGCAAAAAACATTAACAAGCGCTTGAACCAAGCATTTACACGACGACTCGAAATCCGCATACAAACTAGCAATCCAATGGATATCCAAAATATATATAGAACAACCTTTCCTTATTTCGGTCCGAAATGGAAACGGTAAAAACGAGCGCATTTTACTTTTAACCACTTCTTTCCTGAGCGTGATTTCTGCATATGCAAACTGCCCGCAATCGATATTGAATCGGTCGATCAAACCAATTTCAGTCCGAATTCAGACCGAAAATCTGACCAAGTTCAAATTGTTGGGAAAGCTTTCGGTTGTTGCTTGAGCGTCATCACCGTAAAAAGCTCTTTGTTTTGTCTCTCGGCAACTGAATCCGGAGGAACGTGAACGATATCGAAGGTGAAAAACTCTTTGAAAGTATCAAAAATCTCGCTGTTGGTAACGGCAAACGGCGGACCACTCCCTTTTCGTTCTAGAGTCCACCAGAGAGCTATCAAACGGCCGCCAGGTTTCAGCAAGTCGCGTACTACATATGCATATTGATTGCGGCGACTTGGATGTATGGCAACGAAACAAGAATGTTCAAGAACATAATCGAATTGATGATCGCAATCTGTCAGGTTGAAAATATTTCGTTCCAGAACATGAGCATTCTTTCCTAGAACGCCGGCCTGAGTAAATAGATTTGTTGTAGCTG
>CAJCIF010000110.1 GCA_903970355.1 Actinomycetota bacterium | reverse complement strand
CTGCAGATATTTTTATCTGTTGGGGCTCCGACTTCAACACAGGCAGCTATTTCGGAGGTTTTCATTTGCACATTACCAAGTTTTCTTCACTTTGAACCTTTCGCTAGTCTGATTTAGAATGCTTTGCCAATCCTCTCGTATCGGCTGTACGCCTAGTTCGCTAATCAGCCAATCTATTATGTCTTCCAGTGCGACTCTTCCTGATGGAATATGGCGTTTATGCAAGTTGAATTGTTTGAATCTCGGGTCATCATCAGCATAAACGTGAATATGCGGATATAAAATCGGGTCAGCAGTTAATTCGGGATGGAAATGAAAGCTAATAAGTTCTTTTATTTGAGCGTCAAAAATTGAATATAAATATTGCTTAGTAGAAATATGGAAACCGTTCGCTTTATCTGGAGGCTCAAGAGCTTGGTTTATATCGATGAATAATGGCGCACCTTGCTTTCGCGTTAACCTAATATGCGAAGCGTCTCCATTTTCATCAAGAGACCACTGAATAATTACGCGATTCTGGTCGTTTATGTAGTAGAAGCAGACGCGGTTTGTGACACAAGAAATTATCAGCTGGATGTCACCAAGGAAATCCTGAATCGCTTGATGGGCTTTGTTAGTCACGAAACCTAGAGGCCTTGAGGAACCATCATTAAGACTTTGAGAAGCCTTGGATTGTCGCAAGCGTCTTTGTTTTCGTACTCACCCTTGCGATAGCGATCAAGGAACTCAGCAGCTGACATTTTCAAATTAGCTTTAACAACGCTTTCAAAAAGCTTATAAGCTTCCTCAGAGTTAAGCTCCTGAAGCTTTGTATTTGAATCGTCTTGTTTGAAACAGCTCGTCATTTTCGGACCTTTGCTCGATAGCTTGCATCTAGCGTAACTTAAACGGATATAGAAGGCAATGATAAGCCGTGAATTCGTGGGTTTAAGAATAACGGTTGAAGTTATCTCTAGCTTTACTAAACAATCCCTTAGAGGTCTCTAAACGCCTTCTGAACATTCGAATGCAGCGCATGACTTATCCGAGCAAGGCATGTTCAGAAATTGGCTATTGCTAGCTAAACGCGCGACATTGCAGAGGGTGCAGATTGGGAGAGGTTCTATGCGCTAAGGGTGCTTAAAAGGGAAATTCAGCTTTTGCCTTGCTCGCCATTACATTGTGCGCGCAACGTCTCGGCAATATTTTGAGAAATACTCTTTTCCGGCAGGAGTAATCTCGCGGACTCCGTTGATCGTGCGCATGTGAAACATCCATTCATCCCCATTAGACATGGTGAACCACAACGCATTTGAGTTCCAGCAGTCACATAGAAAATTCTCGCCCGAGAGAGCCTTCGAATGCAGAAGCGCAATAGCTTGTTCACTTCTCAGCTTTCAACCGCATTTGTATCTCGTTTCCGCCATTTGCCGTCTTGCATGGTATACGCTGCATAATTCAGCCTCTCGTTACGGGGTGACGGCCTTGGATTTTACGCCATCCGCTTATTGACGGATTTGACGACGCGAACTTTGCCGAGATGCTGGGACTTTGTAATTCGCCCCGGCATACTGCGCAGAGCCTTCGCACGCCAGTGCGCATTACAAAGTAATGCAGGGTGAAGGCCGGCGGACGAGATCGGGTAAATGCTCATTGCATGGGCGTGTAGCACCCGGCCCGAGCACCTTTTTTAGCAAGTTCAATACCGGCACGTTTTCGTCAAGCCTTAACTCATGTGCCTTTACGACCCGGACGAAGTGAGGGTGGCAGGATAAAGCTAAGGTACCAAATGCCTGAGAAGCTTACTGTATATACATTTCTCTGGTACCCACCGAAGGCGAGCTGGTACCAAAGGCAGTTGTAGCTTGACGGGCTAAGGGTTTCGCTGGTTTCAGAAAAAGGCGATAGTCGCCGCTGGCGAGATACCGGCACATTTTCGCCAAGCCTCATATGCCGTTAGGACCCGGACGAAGGACGGGCGGTGGTAAAGAGCGCGATTAGCTGGAGTCGACCGTACAATTTAAATTCCGGACGATCTAAAGACTTGTTCAGTCCTTGGAAAACAACCCTTTTATCTTAAAAAAATTGACGCGAGCCATATCTTGTTAAAAGTGGCTTGCTATGCCATTTGCACTCATAAAACTTTTAGACCCAATTCAAGACGTGCACCACGATCCTTTGGTAGCTGCAAGGACAGACAGATCAAAAACTGAAAAAGCAAGGATGCCCAAGCTAGCAGAGGTGCATAGGAACTATGTTTAAGACGAGGTAATCTATAAATTACTAACAATCGGAATCAGAAAGATAAGCAATAAAAACGGCTCCAGCCCTTGCTTCTATAGATTTTCAAACTAGGACCAGCTACGCAAATGACGATGACTGGATTTAGTTACGTATTGTTGCCCGCCTGTGGCAGTGGCCTTCGGGCAATTAATAGAGTCAATTGCTTCCATTTCGATTTCTTTCTAGGAACCCAACCTCTCCCTACACCTGTTCGTAAAAAACATATAGCGAAAACGGCTTCTAAGCCAAATGGGCGAAAACAGTTCCAAAACAGAGATTGAAGCGCGAGCACATTTCACATTGAAAAGGAAAAGACTATATGTCTCGTTTCACGAAACTCTTTCTCATGGTCGGCATGCTTTTGTTTGCCGCCCATTCGTCCTTTGCACAAAATGTTGTATGTACGGTTGTACAGCCCGGACAGCCTTGGCCATTCGGAACAACCAAATATTGCGGCACCACTGTTTTTGGAGACGGAAATGGTGTCGCTGGTACTTTGAACAGTTTCCACCTTGCGTACAATAGCAACAATAATAGTGCTGGCACTCAACTCGCAGCACAACTGGCACCATTTTACATCTTCGGAAACGCTGCCCAGTTTACTTCTTATTGCCAAGCGAATCCGATGGAATTTCATTACCAAAGCGCAAATAGCTGTCCAGGCGCTCCAAACGGTCCCCCACTCTCGCCTGATGCAGCGGGTTTTACGGCATCGTTTCCCGGGACTCCTCTTGTCCCGGCGTATTCGGCTGTCTTTAAAACAGCAGGGGGTAATCGTCAACCTGTAATTGATAACGCAACGGCTCACGAAATTGGCCATTGGGTTGACAGTTACTACACAGTAATACTTGGTAGTCCAAATTCAAGCAGAAGTAGTTCTACTCCGAACTTTCAAATGGAACTCTCTGAGGATTGGATAAATCTCAACAATGTAGCTGTAAACAAACCTTGTTCTGCACCTGGAAATCTCTTTACGGACAAGGTCGACGAAAATAACAATCCCATATGTTCGGGTGGAGCGCTAACTGGAATCTACATGAATCTCTCTAACGAGCAAGTACTCCAGACGGCACAACCGTACTATTTCGGCAACGCATCAACAGATGAGTTTTGGGCAGAGCAGGTAGCTGTAGTCGACGGACAGAAGGACAATGGTGCCGCCGGCATTGACAGTTACTTGCAAACTCCAAGATTCTTTTGTACTAACACTTTGATCAGATCTCTTATGCAGTTTGGTCAAGTACCGGGAAGGGCCGGTTCGACTTACCAGTGGCCGAACGGGTATAACTGTCCAGTCTTCTAATCGGAAAGGGGCGGGAAGGTCAGTTCGATCTTCTCGTCCTTTCAATACTTCCTTCTCAGTTCTTCTCTTATTGCAAGAAGCTGTTTTCTAGTTGCTTTTCGGTGCCTCGAAAAAAAGGTAACCCATTTGTCGTTGTAAATCGAGATCAGTTCTTCAACAATCTCTTTGTTTAAGGCCGTACCTGTGCCCGTAATCATGCTTGGTTCGGCTGAAATAACCCCAATATTTTCATCGGCAAGAAGCTCGGTGGCATTGAATAAGCCGGGATATCTTTCTAGTACTGTCAGTGGTATCAAATGAAAATTGACCGTAGCAGTCTTGGAACTGGTATCTTTAGGTTTTCTGGATGCTGGGTTAACGTAACCCAGTCGGCTTTGATTATCAAAAATAATCCCTAACTGTAGTTTTTCTCCTTTAAGATCCGTTCTTGGTTGATAGGCTGAAGCTCCAAGAACTGCCTCAAGACAATCAGCATCAAGTTGGGCATTTCCTGAGCCTTTCGCAAATTTAACATCGTAGATTTTGGCTTCATCGTCAATGGCAAAATCTATTGCCACCCTTTCATGCATAGGATATTAGATCGGAAGAGCGTCGTG
>CAJCIF010000109.1 GCA_903970355.1 Actinomycetota bacterium | reverse complement strand
CCGAATTGAATTGCGCAACGATGCCCTGATATATGCCTTGACCGGTGTAACCTTTAATTTCGTTGCGAAAAATGCTTTGTGAACCTGATAAACCAGGAAGACGCGTGTTTAGCAACAGACTCGAGTGAGCCGACGGTTTTACGAAAAAAGAATGAGCTGATAGAGCAAAGTGTCCGAGCGGAGTTGGGCTGACTAAGCCGTGAGCGTTCGCTTGATTTCCTATAGCGAACAATGTCAAGAATGCAAGTGTTCTACTTTTTGCCATCCCTATGCCCTTCAACATGCGATTTTCTCCACGCGGCTGCCCGACCGCAAGATAATAACACGGTCCAACGCCACCGAGTGAGGCTTTACCGAACCCGACCATAGGCTCGCAACTGTTCGCCACCACCAATGGTGAGGAACGACTAGCAGCGTGTCTTCAGGACCGCGCATTGCGAATAACACACAAAACAGAGGATTATTATGCCAAATGAAACAAATGCGCACTGTTCTATGTCACCCTATACATATGGAGCAAAAAGTGTCGCCTTTTGACATCAAGCTCAAGCAGGTATCGGCTGGCGCCAGGTAGGCGCGCAATAATGCCCCTAGAGATTGAGTAGGTAATGGTTTGCCCCGCAGCAACTCATTCCTAAACCGCTAACCAGGACAGATGAATTCTGTGCTGAAGGATCAGGTATTTTGCCAAAGCTTTTATCCCAACATTTGCACCTTGTTGAATCGATTTTTGAGTGCATCGGGTTAGGGGTCGTCGTCATAGATGAACTTGGCGCGATCATATTTTGCAATCCGGCTGCATCAACCATAGTTGGAATTAGTGCAGAGAAAGTTCCGCTTGAGAAATGGACGGAACACTATGGTTTTTACCTGCCAGATGGAATTACGTTGTGTCCTGATACGGAATCATCGATAGTAGCAGCAATTTCTGGTGTATCCGCTGATTTTGAAGTGCTTATCCAGAATCACCTGGGCTCAGTAAGATCAAAGTGGTGCACGATCCATGTCAAACCTTTAAAAAGCGCTGAAAATGAAATAACTGGTGCTCTCTTGCTCATTCAAGACACGAGCGAGCAAAAAAAGCTCTCCGACGAAGCAGCTCGATCAAATACAGCTTTACAGCAATTTGCAACTGTAGCCGCTCATGATCTGCAAGAACCACTTCGCTCCATCAGTGGGTTCACAGATATGCTGGCGCAATTTCAAGGCGAGCGGCTGGACGAGAAATCAACTCGCTGCATGAACAAGATTAAAGACGGCGTCACACGAATGCAGACTCTCATCAATGATCTTCTTACCTACTCACGTATTCAGACGAAGCCTCAAATATTGCAACCAACCAACTGCAATGAGATTGTTGCAAGTTGCATTAAAAGCCTGAACGCTAGCATCACTAAAAGCGGCGCGCAAATAAATGTCGATTTTTTACCCACCATCACAGCTGATGCTTCCCAGCTATCACAACTCTTCCAAAATCTTATTGGGAATGCTCTCAAATTCTGTGCTGCCGACAAACCTCCCGTTGTGTGGATCAGGGCAAGACGTGAGGCAACATTATGGCTGTTTTCTATTGAGGATAATGGAATTGGCATTGCACCTGAATTTGCTGAGCGTGTGTTTCGAATATTTCAGCGATTACACTCTTCTACTGCATACGCAGGCACCGGTATTGGACTTGCTATCTGCCAAACGATCGTTGATCGTCATGGTGGCCGAATTTGGGTTGAGTCTGAACCAGGGATCGGTTCAACCTTCTACTTCACCATACCTGAATGCGGAGAAGAAACGACATGAACCAACTCATAAATATTTTGATTGTAGATGACAGTGCCGATGACATAGAGTTCACGCTGGCAGCTCTAAAAGGAACAAAGTTAGCCAACGATATTAATGTAGTTAATGATGGTGTCGAAGCCATGGACTACTTAAACAAAAAAGGCAAATATGAATCTGCTTCCAAACCATCTCTGGTGTTACTGGATTTAAATATGCCACGCAAAGATGGGCGTGAGGTGCTATCTGAAATGAAGGCGGATCCTGAATTGCGTCAGATTCCGGTTGTCATTCTAACTACATCGCAAGCCGAAGAAGATATCGTTCGCTCCTATGATCTGCACGCCAATTGTTATATAAGCAAACCGGTCGACCTTCAGGCACTCTCCCAAATCGTAAAGTCAATCGATGACTTTTGGTTTGGCGTCGTGCAATTGCCGCCTCCGAGATAACCATGCAGACTTCTCACATCACTAGTGGTTTACCCGTTCGCTCAATCCTCCTGATCGAAGACAATTATGATGATTTCGAGCTTCTATCGTTCCAGCTCGCCCCTTTTAAAGAAACGGGTCTCTTACTGAAACATTGTGATTGTCTGGCAGAAGCGCTTCGTGAATTAGAGCATGGTGGCACTGACTTAATTCTTTTAGATTTATCATTACCTGATAGCACAGGCTTAGATACTGTGAAAAAGATAAATAAAGCAGTTCCTCTGATACCCCTAATAGTATTGACAGGCACCGCTGATGACACCATCGCCTTGCAAGCTTTGGGGGCTGGCGCTCAAGACTACCTGATCAAAGGTCAAATAGATTCGTCCACTCTGGCAAGATCGATAAGCTACGCCGTGGCAAGAAAAAATGTTGGCGACACGAATGCCAGGTTGGCTGCAATCGTTGAATCGTCGGATGACGCTATTATCAGTAAAACCATCACAGGAACCATAACTAGCTGGAATAAAGGAGCAGAGCGGCTTTTTGGCTATCTGGCAGAAGAGGCGACTGGACAATCAATTGCGATGCTACTTCCCTCGAACGAAAAGGAGGAATTTTCAAAGATTCTGGCAACACTTAAACAAGGAGATGTAATTCGCCAGGAAGCCGTTCGAATAAAGAAAAATGGTCAAAAAGTGGAAGTATCACAAACGATTTCGCCAATAGGACTAGCTGGCGCTGTTTCTGGTGCTTCTGAAATAGATCGTGACATGACTGAGCATAATCTTGCCGAAACTGAGAGAAAACAGACAGAGGGAAGACTGGCTCTGGCTTTAAAGTCTGCAGAAGTTGGTATTTGGGATTTGGACTTGTTAAATAACACAGTTTGGCGATCGTTACGGCATGATGAGATTTTCGGACACGACGTCCTGTTACCGGAATGGAATTTCGACATCTTTTTGAATTATGTGCTCACAGAAGACAGGCTTTATGTGAAAAAAGTCTTTCAAGACGGCATCGAACACGGGAACTACCGAATGGAATGCCGCATCGTAAGGAACAATGATAAGGCCGTGCGTTGGATTTATGCACGCGGTGAATCTTTTAAGGACCAACTCGGCAAGCCGAACAGAATGATGGGCACGGTAGCGGACGTCACAGATCGGAAGGAGAATGAAGAGCAGCTTCGCTTGTTAGCTATCATGGAAGAGCGCGAAGACTTTATGGCCACACTTACACATGATATGAAAAACCCGCTCATTGGCGCCAACCGCTGCGTTGATCTGTTTATAGCAGGACGTATAGGTCCTGTATCCGACGAACAGCTCGAGATGCTTCAATACCTTAAGGAGAGCAACTACAGTCTGCTCAGATTGGTAGCAGATCTCATCGAAGTCTATCGCACGGAGAAGGATGTAAACGTTTTGTCTTTAGACAACGTCGATCTGCCGAAGATAATCTCATCATGCGTCAGTCGAATTATGCCCTTTGCAAACCTACGCAGTGTAAAGGTGATAACTGAATTTCCCGCAAAGATAGAAATTATTAGTGGCGATGCTCATAGGCTGGAGCGTGTTGTGCAAAACCTATTAGACAATGCCTTAAAGTTCGTACCAGATCGTGGCACCATCACGGTAAGGCTTTCGGACTCGCAGAGCAATGTCTTTATAGAAGTTGAAGATAACGGGCCTGGCATTGCGCCAGAAGAGCAGTGCTGCTTGTTTAAGCGATTTAGTCAGGGACAGACTGGAAAACGCTATGCCGGCGGCAGTGGGCTCGGGTTATATTTGTGCAAACAAATTGTTGACGCTCATGGTGGCACGATCGAATGCCTGAGCAAACCACAATCAACCACCACATTTCGAGTAACTTTGTCTAAAGGGAACGTTTTAGAAAATCTGGAGAGC
The DNA here is from genome assembly GCA_903970355.1 of Actinomycetota bacterium. Classification (GTDB taxonomy): domain Bacteria; phylum Cyanobacteriota; class Vampirovibrionia; order Obscuribacterales; family Obscuribacteraceae; genus CAJCIF01. The sequence continues at coordinate 1,958 of CAJCIF010000109.1, read as the reverse complement.
CAATTGCACCATGACAGAAAATAACCAGACAAGTCAGCTACTGGATATTTTAATCGTCGAAGATGACGTCATGCTGAATCACGTTATGTCCCTTCAAGTGAAAACATTCGGTTGCTCATCCCGGTCAACAAGAAATGGAATACAGGCACTTAAGATGATCGAAGACCGAAAACCATCGGTGTTGATTCTTGACTTGGGGCTGCCCGATATTTCGGGACAACAAGTGATCGCTAAATTACGCGAGAATCCTTCAACGTGCTCGATTCCACTCATTATTCATACGACTCTTGAGTTATCTGCTAAAGAAAAAGCAGAACTGCATCTTGGACCCAGCAAATTCATCACTAAAACAACTGCATTCAGCGATCAACTGGAAGAATTAATTCGCGAAATCACTGCAAAATAAGTGATTCAATGTCAAACTCGGTCAGCAGGCCAAGATGTTTGATCTGAAGTTATAATCTTATCGTTGTGCCCTCGTAGTTCAGTTGGATAGAACACCTCCGTCCTAAGGAGGGTGTCGGGAGTTCGAGTCTCTCCGAGGGTGAACTTTTCGAGGATCGATATATACGCGCCCTGCACATGCCCTGCACGGGGTGATAAGTGATAGGCTGGGGCATCGGTTCGATGGTTTAACGTTAAAATATTGAGCAGTTATGAATATTCTGGAGCTGTTCAATTGTTGGTTATCAAATTCTGTCTTGGCGGCCATCTTTCAATTCATCTGCCTTGCGAAAAATGTTTTCTCAGGAAAAGCCATCCAAAACGCGTGATACCAAATTCAATGCTTGCTTTTAAGCAATCACAGCCTTACACTCGAAGTTGCTGACTCGTTTTGAGGTATCCATTATGACCGTCCACGAAATCTACCAATGTATTGTGCGTGAAGCAAAAGCCACTGAAATCTGTGATGCAGATATCGACCAGCAAGCGATCGATCTGACGCAGTGCTGGAAAGCAGCTTGTTACTTGGCAAAAGCAATGCCAGACTTCATTATGTTTCGTGCTGTCAGATTCACCTTGGACGGTCTTCAAACTTCACTCTATCTGCAAAATAAGGATGGAGTGCTCTTTCACAAACCGTTTCGGGTTTAGGCATAAAAGTCATTTATGGTGGCGACGATCTGATATTAACTCGCAGCAGACCCCATCCAGGATCATTCACCAGACGAAGAACCGCGATTTTTTGACTGTCAGCTATTACATAAGCCAGGATCCTCTGATACTTCTCATTGTCTAAATGCCGTAGACCGTTCGATTTCAATTGAGAGGCGGCAATCGGTGCAGCAAAATAATCTGGAATTCGGATGTATGGAGCGAGTGGAAGAGGTTTCTTTTTTCCCGATATGTTTTGATCTGCCCCTTCGCCAAACCACACCAGGTTGAACGGTTTTAGCTTGTGAATCTGCGCAAAAGCAACCATGTTCAAGTGAAACATCTTATAAACGATACCATTGAGGTTGTCGATCATCGCATCACGGTCCGAAAGCCAGTTTATAGTTTCTACGGAAATTGTTTGAAGCATTATCAGTGCAATCGCGGCGACGCAAGCGGCTGAGAGAGTAGCATGGTTAAACAGTTTCAAATTGAAACCGACCGCGTTTGCTTCTTCGCGAAAGCGCCGGAACTGATCAATTATCTGCTTACAATCGGCAGCGTTTTTCCACTTCATCATGTTCTGAATTGAAACATCGATGCTTGATTTGGCTGCATCGGCGGAGGGAGCAGCCGCTCGAAATTTTCGATCGCTAATAAAGATGAACGTAAAATGGTTTAGGTGTTTAAGAAATTCTATGTCACCATCTGTGACACTACTCTGACTTAATTTTTTGGGAAGCCCTGCCTCTACAGCCGCCTTAGAGAAAAAGTGCTTCCCGCACGGAAGAACCGTAAATACGGACACATAGTTCTCATAGGGATCGCTTTTCTCCATGTGGTAATCGCTTACGATGAGCCAC
>CAJCIF010000108.1 GCA_903970355.1 Actinomycetota bacterium | reverse complement strand
GCAATCTTCCACTGCCAACGGTAATCCAGTCGGGCAGCCGCAAGCTGTCGATGCCAACGGCAATCCAATTGCACAAACCGTCGATGCCAACGGCAATCCAATTGCACAAACCGTCGATGCCAACGGCAATCCAATTGCACAAACCGTCGATGCCAACGGCAATCCAATTGCAGAAACTGTCGATGCCAACGGCAATCCAATTGCTCAAACTGTCGACGCCAACGGCAATCCAATTTCGCAAACTTCCGCTGCCAATGGCAATCCATTTACACAAACTGTCGATGCCAACGGCAATCCAATTTCACAAAACTTCGATTTCAATGGCAATCCGATTACACAATCTTCCGATGCCGGCGGCAATCCAATTTCGCAAAACTTTGATTTCAACGGCAATCAAGTTGCACAAAACTTCGATGCCAATGGCAATCTGATACCACAAAGCTTCGATGGCAGCGGTACACATATTCCAGGTGCGTTTACCAATCCTGATTTCAGCAACGTAGGCAACAGCGGAACGTCTTTAGGTGATGCTCTCTTTAATAACGGCAGCTTTAGCCAACAACCAACAACATCTTCACCGTTCCAATCTTCGGATGGTAGTTACTCACCGGATACGAATTCTACTGCTAATTCAAATCAATCCGACTCCGGACGGAATCCAGATCAATCCTCCCCAGGTCAATCTGCAAATGCCTTCGATCCAAGCTTCATCTCATCCAACCTCGGATTCCCAATCGATCAATCATGGACTACTGGTCAAGCTGGAGTCGATCCAAACTTTGTACCAGGCTCTTATGGATCACCAAACGATCCTTCTACAGCTCCTGGCAGTTTCTTTGATCCAAACTTCACATCCAACGGTTTCGATCCAACTGGAAATACATACGATCCTAATTTCGTAGCAGGTGGATACGGAAATCCTGCCGACCAATCCTGGACCAATCCATCGGGGCATACCGCTGATCCAGGAGTAGATCAAGGTTATGGATTTGGCGGTCCCTTGGATCCAACAAATGCCACCACCGCTTCTAATGATCCATACTCAGGCGGAGCTTCTGACTTGGTCAATTTCGATGGAATGCCGATTATTGGTAATGGTCATGGAATACCGCGACAAGACGAAGGACCATTCGCAGGCGGTATCCAAGCATCAGATGATGGAGTCCATTATCCAGGAGATCGCATCGAAGCGATGAATCCATGGACGAGCGGCGGGACATCTGTAGATGAAGCGATCGACATGGTCAGTGGCCACGCCAAAAACGATTACATCGATTCAGCTTTTGGACTCGGCATACAGTCGGAACCCGACTTGATTTCGAGGAATGACAGCGAACTACAAGCTCGTATGGATAAGGAACGTCGAGACCTCGAACAAGTTCTCAACGACAGACTGTCTGCTGAACAAGCCGAACAAGCAAGACAGCAAAAGTTAGCGGAACAAGAAGCTGAGCAACTCACTGCTCTTCTCACGGCTCAGGAAGAAGAGAAAGAGCGCCTCGACAACAAACAAGATCAATACAAAGTTAAGCCGGGCGACACGCTTGAAGCAATCTCGATGCGACACTTCAAGGACCCAGGTATTGCAGCTCTGATCTACGAGTTGAACAAGAACAAGATCATTATGACTATTGTAAATGGCAGCGCTATTTATGAGCTGAAACCAGGTTGTGTGCTTACCTTGCCGAGTCCAAAACAAGTTCGAGAATGGAGACAACGGCAAACGTTCGAACAAACTGTTGCAAGGGCAGGCTTGGAAGCTGCACAGCAACAGCCGCGAGTCACTGAAGAACGGCGCGCCAACATCGAGAAATATCTTGGTCCTATCGGCCCAGCACCCGTCGATCCAAGGCAAAAACTGTTGGTACGGTTGGGTGATACCGTACGCTCTGTCGCTATGAAGCACCCAGTTTTAAATGACGTGTCACTTTGGAAATTGCTCGCCGAAGTGAACAACTTACCTACTAACGTTGATGCGAAGGGAGTTCCGGTAGCAGAACTACGCCGTGGCACTTCGATTGTGATTCCAAGCAAAACAGAAATTGCGGAGTATCGCTCAAGAGTTAGTGCTGCCAGCCCACGTACTTCATCTACAACCCCGTCCGCACCAATTGCTCCACCGAGAACAGCAATTTCGAGACCCATAGTAAACGAGAAGCCGGGAATGGCAGTGATACAAGGAAACAAGGGTCAAACCACATTCAACCTCACATCACAGAACCTCGATGCAACTGAACAAGCCTGGGTTCAAGATACCATCATGAATAGCCTCATTGAGAAGTTAGGCGAGTCGTGCCGCATTGTGAAATCAACAACGGAAGTTGGAGTAAGCCAAATTGTGAGATCGCAACTGGAAGTATTGACGGGTGAAGTCTGGGTGCCAATTCTCAGCTATGAAATCTGTGACAACTCCTCAGTTCGTTATACACACACACCGGACGGCCAAAGAAAGAGTATGCCAATTGATTTGCCGGCATCGGCTGTTAATGAACTAATGACAAACGATCTGCATACCAACTGGATGGATTACGCCAAGAAATACTTGAATCAAAAAGGCGCCTAACTAGCTAATTGGTTTGATTTCTGGGAATATTCCGAGCTCGCCGTCGTGCGTGCGATTTCGTAATTTGATTGCCACGTCATGAGTTATATATCGACCATCCAATTCAAGAAGTCCCATCTTGCCGTTCTGATCGACCCAGGCTACCAGGTGTTTCCCTGTTTGTTCGTCACGCTTTGATAAACAATAGAGAGGATTGTTATTGTATTTGGCACCGGGAAGTTTTTTTTCTTTGCCAAAGTTGTCCAATAACACACCACGAGGGCTCGTCGATGGCGTGAGCTCGTCTTCAAAATTGGTTTCCGTAAACGGATTTTGAGGTGGATGGAGGATCAGGAAAGTTTCCGTAAATTCTGCCACAGGCGATTCGCGGCCGGCTGTCGAAAATAATCTGCCCCTGCCACCATAAATAGGATCGGAAAGTTGTTCTTCAATGCCGAGTTCATCGACTAGTGCTAATTCACCAGGGTCTTTCGTCTGTTGTTGATCTTCATCTTCCGGCATATGTTATCAAGCCGCTGGAGTACCGCCGCCGCCTTCTCCTCCGCCACCACCAGCATCTTCTTCTTGTTGTTGTTCGTTCTGGAAGTTCTCCAGTGCTGCCCTTACTTTGTGCAATAAGACGAGTTGTGCGTCTGTAGATAGCTGTTGATCTTTAATAAGGTGAACAGCAAGGCAATAGGAAAGATCTATGTCACCCTGCCCAATCAAGCGTTCTGTTAGCAATCGGCAGAACCAGGCGGCGGAGTCAGAAGCGGGGGTATCCTTGCGGTTAATTGACGAGTTGAAGTCGAATTTGATCTTCGGATCTCTCACCACTTCGGAGACTTCAAAGCGATACAAACACTTGGAAGTGCACGGTCCGCATGTTGGTAGTGGACCTTGATCGCGGCGGTGCAAGTCAACGAAATCATCACGCCATTCTCGCAATATGTTGATATCTAGCCGCTTGTTGACGTCGGATGGTTGGAAGGCTGGGCGAAGCAAGTTTAGCCAGCGAAGATGTTGTTCGCGTACCTGATCGTAAAACCAATAATTCTCTTCGCCCTTGCGTTCGAAATAGCGTTCCGTGGCCTGAGTGAGAACACACCAGGTTATGCCGGTTATATTACCGGAACGAGCTCTACCACCGATTACCCGCATGATTTCATGAATGATCTGGGCTCTAAAGTGAACAAGTTGAGTGAGATCTTTGACGGTGGAAAGAATGTATCTGTTATAAACTTGCCTGAAGATCGGATCATCCGCTACCAAAATAGCAGTATCTAAAATTTGGGAATCGCAGCGATGTAAACAGTATTTGCAGCCAAGGTGGCGATCAAAGGTCTGTACAATATCAAGTCCTTTCATAGCTTGACGAACAATCTCATCAGACTCTTCCGGAGTTTCCGGTGGTGGCACTTCTTTGGTTTTGTCGAACATAATGGCGAGATGGTAAGGACTTTCCATTCTTTCTGCATAAACAATGGCGCGCCCCTGTCCAAGCGCTGTTACGTGACGTTTTTGAATATCGTCCAGGTTCATTGCACCACCCATGGAGTCGCGGTCATCTGTAGCGACGATGCGGTGCATTATTTTCAAGTTCGTGTTTTTAAGCGCTTCTGGAGCAAGTTTATTCGGAATTTGGTCTGCAATGATGAATCCTTGACCATAGGCACGAATTTCTGCAAGCATGTTGGTAAAGAATTCAACCGCTTTACCAGCCGGGTTGGCAGATTCACCGCTCTGGGCAGTGGGGACATTCTTCAGAAGTCGGTGAGCTTCTTCAACGAGCATAACGTGTTGCAAATTATCGTGTGGCCCAAGTGCTTCTCTATACTCATAGAGAAATACTAAGAGCATACCCATCAAAAATGATTTTTCGCTGTCTTCTGATACCATCTTCAGTTCTACGACAGTTGGCCTGCCGAAGAGAATTTCCGGCGGTATCGAACGGCGCGTGTTGAGCATCTGGCCTTTGCCGCCTATGAGCAAAGAGCCAATTCTGGCTTTGAGAGCGGCTTGTACGTCAGGCCCGATTCTTTCCGAATATCCGAACGATTCAACCGTTGGATCGATAATTTCAAAAAGGTCTTTCATGGTCGGATAAATTTCCGGTGGACAATCCGGATCACCAGGGTTGACACCAGGTGGCAAACGACGATTTTTGTTTTGGATGAGATCCCATCCTCTTACGGAATAAATGGAGTTGAGCGCTTTTTCCAGAACTTGTGGCATCGGTGAATACATTTCAAAACTGGCGTTGAACACAGATTTGAGAGCGTCAAGGTGGGTTTGAACTTTTACCCCCTTCATAATTTCGAACGGGTTGAGTCGAAATGGAGAAACAGTTTCATCCCCGAGAGAAAATGCTTGACCGACACCTTTAAACGTTTCAGACATGAGCATCATATGCCGATACTCAGATTTAGCTGGTTCGCAAACCATGAACGGGATGCCGTATTTCCAAAGTTGCCCTAAAAGATAGAAGCAGGTATTTGTTTTGCCGCCGCCTGTGACACCGCATACGATGGTGTGCTTTTGCATGGCATCTACATCTATATAATAAAGATTGCCTGTATCAACCCCTTTGTCCAAAATATTGCCAATCGCAATAACGCGATCCTTATTTTTGGGTGGAATCTCAGCAAGACTGAATTCAGCTGAACGCCGAATGCGGAAGCCGGGCATTTCTTTTTTTGGCAAGTGGATGTATGCCGATAGCATGCGCGAATTTAGCGGAGTCAAAAACTTGTATTGCAACAAAGACTGAATGCCCTGTTCGGTTCTTTCATTACGGAGCAAACCAAATTGCTCCAAATGCATTTTGAGGCCCTTTTGCTCATGCGTTCGCAATGGCGTTGGACGGCTGGTTTCATCTGTATATGTTGCTTGCAATAGTGATTGCAATCGGTTGAAAACTGAACGGTCAGGAGCAAAAAAGTAGGCACCAACTTGCCAACTACCAATCGCTGTGCCAAGTTGTACGTGCTTCAAATAGGCATCCTGAAGTTCCAGGTAATATTTGATTCTTCGCTTCTTTTCCGGATCTTCGTTTTCTTGAGCGCGTTGAATCTGATCAACGACAGAAAACTCTTCTTTGTTTACGAATCCCTTTGGAATAGGCACCGCTAGAACGAGGAAGCCAAAATCTTGTCCCGGTAATCCATTGGAAAGACGCTCAATCTGTTCGGAGTCTAAAGTGTCGCCACCGGTAGATTTAAGCGCAGGAATGCCGGTCATAACGCCCACGTAATTGTCGCGTGCCGAAACGAGCGCTTTCATGGAGTCCATTGTGAAAGGATCTTTGTAGACTTCCACACCGTTATAAACGCTGTTCAGAACCGATCGCACGGTATTGAAAGAAATGGATTGTGCGTCCTGAGTGCCATCAGCGCCGTCCGTTCCGCTCGGAAACGAGGCACCAAGGTAATAGTTGACGCCAGTTTTGCTGCCGAGAACGAGATAGGCCAGATGGGCTCGCTGGCTATGCAAACCAGTAAGGAAGTCTTCGCTTAGGTACATGCGCTTTGGAGACTGGTTTGGATCTTGGTTTCGATCCGGCTGCTGGGAGGACTGCTGTTTTTCCCGCTCGATATCCCAGGAACGAAGTACTCCGTCTATCCTGACAAAGGTTAGATTGGGAATGGGCCAACTGATAATCTTGCTTGGATCAAACGGCTGAACATCAAGCGAATCCAAATCGAGCCGCTTTAAATCAGCGATTCGCTCTTCCCAAATATTTCTGCTGCTGTCTTCAATTACCATATAACTTGAACCAACCGTTCAAGGACAATCTGACAAGATAATACCCAATTGAGCATGAGTTGCGCTTGTTAAACACGCGATACGCTCTTTTCCGGCGGTTGCTTAGCAGATTTATCAGACTGGACGCCGTGCATTTTGGCGATCAATTTCTTGTTCACGTGCTTATCCGGTATATCGGCGAATGGATGGCTCTTCAAGTGGAATACACCGGCAACCGTACCTACTCTATATAAGTAGAACGTTCGCTCTGCCTGACCAACAACGCGGTCTATATTCAGTTTTTCTTCGTCTGAAATCAGCTCGAATTGAGGAGATGTATTGATTGGGTTGAAGAAATTCTGCAGGGTTTCGTGCTTTTTCTTTCTACCATCTACACGGAACATTGTTGGTCCAAGCATGTCTCCATCCTTCTTGGAAAGGGAGAAACAAGCCATGCTGCCCACGTTTATAACAAGCTGGTTGCGGAAGTCTTCTGGAAAGTCCTGCAAGCTCTTGGTTGCGCCCACAAAACCAATAGAGAATTTCTTGGTTTCGGATGTGATGGCATCGAACGTTTCTTTTTCAATGAAGTTGTCAAACTCATCTAGATACAGAGCAACTGGTTGTTGACTGTTTTTGTCGCGCAGAGAAATTGTAAGTGCGGATTGTTTTAAACCGGTGACAAGCAAGCTGCCCAGCAAATTGGCGTTTTGATCCAACTGTCCTTGCGGAATGCGTACGATCAATATTTTCTTCTGCTTGATTATCTCCTTGAGATCTATATCGCCTTTTTCCATAGTGAGGATTGGACGAATGCGCGGATCGCTCAACATTGGTGTCACCCTGTTGAGAATAGGCTCAACCCAGGTAATCCATTGATCTGTTCTTGCTAATCGTTTGTATGTGCCCCATGTTTCAAGCAATGTGCTGTATTCCGGTCTTTCGCGTTTGCGCTTCTCGGCTACTTCCAGGAGTATGTCTCGGAAATCGTTTTCTTGCAGCAACGTTGGCAGATCTGTAAGGGTCTTGTTGTTAATCATCAAAAGTAGAGCTGCGTTCCGCAGAATGTTTGCGGTTTGCGCATTCCACTGAGTTTGAGAGCCTGGTGGCTCCGTATAAATGGCTTTGAAGCCGTAAACAATTGCTGAAGCGGCACCCTGCAAATCGCCATCTACCGGCATCTCCAGAGGATTATAAGACAGTGAACCAGACTCGTAAGTTGGGTCCATAACGATTACGCGTTGGGCAAATTCTTTGGCCCGAGGATGTGATGCAATCCAGCGTGTCAACAACTCGGCCAGTCCGCCATCAGAATCAATTACGCAAATGGCTCTGTCACCAGCCTCAATATCATGCGAAATCATCTTAGCCATTAACCGGCTCTTTCCTTTGTCGCCGGCACCAATCATTATGACGTGTGGATTATTGGCCCGGAGCGCGGGCGTAAGCGCAATAGTTTTGGCTTCCCAGGGGAAGAATGGTTTCCATTCGCAGCGCTGTCCAAACGGCATGCTGCCCGGTTTGAGAGCCGAACTGAGTTCCCGGACATCCTTTTTGTGATCGCCCAAGAATTGAGAGGGAATATATTTCTGCTTGGTGAGCTGGTTGTTCCAACCATCCGGACCGAAGAATTTCCTGGCTAAGACGAAGATGCCTATGGCTAAGCCCACGAATATGAGAGCGGCTCTTATTCCAATTGCGGACATGTCGCCCGCTGGACCTTTAATTTCAACCTGTTTGGCGTTGGAATCGTCTTTCGTGTTGGCTGCTACTTGCAGGCCTTCCCAGGCGCCTTGAATGGTTACAGGTGTCCTTCGCCAACCCATGCCTTGCGAAGTATTGAGCTGCCAATCACCTTGAGCAAAAGGCACCTTCTTCTCTTCATCCAAAGTCACCATGCCATGGAATTGAACGGGTTTACCGACTCGTTCATTGCCTCGAACATATTGTTTTACGAAATCAATATCGCCTGTCCCTTTTATACTGCCGGCAAATTGGAAGTAGCCCTGGCTGTTATCCTTGCCCTCACCAAATATCTGGCTGCCTTTTTGGTGCAGAAGAAATTGTCCCTTCACATCAATTTTTTGGGTTTTTGCTACTGCTCTGAAACTCCAGGTACCAGCCAGATGTTCCATTGGTCCACTGACGCCATTGAGGATGGAACCATTTGTAATACCATTGAGCAAACCACCGGCCAGGTTTGCGAACAAACTGAAGGTCAAAAACAGAAATACGATTGCGGCCAGAGCAGCTCCAGCAGCCTGCTTCATCGAGAGATTCATACCAAGAACATTGACTTCCTGATTTAAGAAAGTGCGTGGTACGTGGTGGTGATCGTCATCCTCGTGGTCATGATCATGATCGTGATCGTTGCCATGACCTGACTGCCCTTTCGTTTGGGCATTGCCTTTGCCAGAAAATGATCGCCTTGTCGGCATTTTCGGATGCTCTTCATGTTCTTCGCCCGCAACTAGCTCGTGAAGTTCTGCATCGCCCTCTTCTTTAATAGAAGCACCTTCTTTCTTTTGATAGCCGAGTGGCGCTGACACCTTTTTGTGCAAAGCAGGATCGGTTTCAAATTGATTTTGAGGAGCAGAGGGATCAACAGATAAAGGCTTATCGAACAAACCACCGTTCATGCCTGATTCAGAATTTGACTGCGGTGTCAGGGATTGCGAAAACGTAGGTGCTGGAGTAGTAATTTTCGTATCAGTTGGGGCAATTCCAATTGGTGACGCGAAGAAGTCATCGTGTATCGGTACGGAAACGGAAGGGGTGACGGCCGGCTTCGGTTCGGGCACCGGTTGTGGTGCTGGAGGAGGGCTGAGTGGATTGCCAAAGAAATCCGGCTGTGGGGCACTGCTTGGCACCGGCGGCGGTTGCGCACTGGCTGGCAGGTTTTGGGCACTGCTCGTCATGTCTTTAATTTGTTTTGCTACCTCGGCGGAAATTGGTTCCGGTTCGGGGGCAGTAGCAGGAGCAGGTTCAGGAACGCTTTCGAATT
>CAJCIF010000107.1 GCA_903970355.1 Actinomycetota bacterium | reverse complement strand
TTTTCAATATCTCAGACATATGTAGAATTTCTTATTATATCGAATGGATTCTATACAAATCACCCATCATTCTTCTTGGCCTGCTTGGTTCGCTGGTTGGCACGCCTGCTTTCAGCGCTTCACCACTGCCGGTTAAGGCTCACAATCAAGAGTTGCAACCACTTTCGAAATCAGAATCTCTACGCAAATTGCAGGATTTTGCCAAAAATGGTTCAGTGGCGGAAGGACGGCTCCTAATTGCCAGTCTTTTGAAAGACTTTGATCAAGATGCCGATGTGCATACGGTTATCGGAGACTTTTACCGTTCAATTGGTGCATCCGCTAAGGCCCTCGATCAATACAAGCAGGCTCTGGCACTTGCCCCAAATAACAGCCGGGCTTTTTATGGCATCGCTCAGATATATCTCACCAGTTCAGATGATGCAAAAGCGCTCGAAAATGCAAGCAAAGCTTTTGCCCTTTCGCCAAACTCTAAGGGTATTAGACTGGCTTACGTCAGTGCCCTCATAAGAAATGGCAACCTGCGAGAAGCAGATAAACAGCTGGACATTCTTTTAGCAGATCCTAAATCGGCAGCCGATGCCGACGTCAATTACGTTGCTTACCAATTGCACTCTAAACGCTCGCAACTTATAAAAGCGGAGCAATATCTCGATCGGGCCATGGCACTAAATCCAAAGCAATATCAGTGGCTTTCCGATAAGGCCGATATCGATGAAGCCAAAGGAGATTATGCCAATGAAAAGAAGGTATTGGAAAAACTGATCACGATCGATCCTTACTCCATGAACGCCATTAAGCATCTGGGACTTCTTATGGAGTTTTACCTGCATGACTATGGTGCTGCCATCGAACAGTATCAAAAACTGCTCTCATTCGATCCTGATTATTCAGAAGCACTGACGGGCATTGACCGTTGCCGAGCCAAACGAAACGACATAGCCGGCCAACTCAAGATTGAGTTGTGGCGGAGCTTTGATGCTTTGACAGGTCAGGCCGATCGTGTCAAAACTCGTTTAGGACCATGAATGGGATCTTCAATAACGATCGTTTGATCGCGCTTGGGACCGACACTAACAATCACAACCGGAACATCGAGTGACTCTGCCAGGAAACTAATATATTTCTGCGCTTCTTTCGGCAAATCTTTGAAGCTGCGGCAGTTGCTTGTTGAAGATTTCCAACCCGGGAAAGTTTCGTATACAGGCTCCATCCTTTGCAAAATGCTGCCGATACTGGGCAGATCCGTGAATTCTTCACCAGTCTGGCGGTCTCGATAAGATGTGCAGACTTTGATTTCATCAAACTCATCAAACACATCGAGCTTGGTGATGGCAAGGCAATCAAGACCGTTTATGCGCACTGAGTAACGTCCCAATATGCAATCAAACCAACCGCAACGCCTTGCCCGGCCGGTGGTAACACCTACTTCCGCCCAGGGAGTACCGGTTTGTCTTAGTTTCTCACCGACTTCACCAACTTGTTCTGTTGGGAAAGGACCTTCACCAACACGTGTCATGTAGGCTTTTGATACGCCAATAACGCGATCGATAATGGTTGGACCAATGCCGGCACCGGTGCAAGCGCCGCCTGCTGAGGGGCTGGAGCTTGTCACGTAAGGATAGCTGCCATGGTCGAGATCGAGAAGAGTACCCTGCGCACCTTCGAAAAGAATATTTTTGCGGGCCTGCACCGACCGAAAGATAATGGCGGATGTATCACAAACGTACTTGCTGAGCCGTTTAGCATAACCGGAATATTCTTCCAAAAGTTCATCGGTATTAAAAGGTGGAATGTCGTAAAGCCGTTCGAGAATGACATTTTTTCTCGGCACAAGCCATTCCAATTTTGAACGCAAAACGTCCTTGTCCAGCAGCTCTTCGATCCGAATGCCTATGCGGGCACACTTATCTGCATATGTCGGTCCGATACCGCGCTTGGTGGTACCGATTTTTTGATCGCCGCGGCTCGCTTCTTCCGCTGCATCGATGGCAAGGTGGTATGGCATGGTCACATGAGCGGCGCCTGATAATTTCAATCCCGAATCATCGAGTCCTCTTTCAAGAAGCGCATCAAGTTCCGTTAAGAATGCTTTCGGATCGATAACCATGCCCGGTCCGAGCATGCAAACGGTGCCTGCATATAGAATGCCGGACGGAATAAGGTGAAATTTATATGTATTACCGTCTACCACGACAGTGTGGCCGGCATTGCACCCACCCTGATACCGAACCACTACATCCGCATTTCTGGCCAGAAGGTCGGTTACTTTAGCCTTCCCCTCATCACCAAATTGCGCGCCAACAACTATTACGTTTGCCAAGATGAACCACCCCGAGAACAATCACACGAACTTCCCTGGCTAAAAGGGTCACTCCCTCAAGCCGAGGACCGAGAAAAACACCCAACCATATCTACTGGCTGTTGCCTGATAGGCAAGGCAGACGATCTACCCACGTTCTTCATAGTAGAACCGAAACAGTCTAGGGTACATGCCAATAGCTGTCAACGTTACATAGATTTCAGTGTTGACTTGGGGACGAGTTGCGACGTGCAAAACAACGAACGGGCCCTTATCATTAAGGATTATGCGTTCTTACTAAACGATTGGCGATTGGATGGGGATGTTTTCTGAAGAGCTGAAGCGAAGGCAGCCTGTTGCTACGAAACTATTTAGCAGTGCGCTTGAGAACGAGCGCCTGGCTGCCGCATATCTGCTTACGGGAAGAGCACCGGAAGATAAAATTCAACTAGCAAAAGAATTGGTTAGTATTCTGAACTGCCAAAACTTGAGTACGAAGGGTTTTCCCTGTTCGGCATTTTCACCACAACATTCGGATGCCTGCACAAATTGCCGCTGGATTGCCGAAGACGCACACCCACAAGCACTTCGGATCTTAGGAAGCGAGAACGGCAAGAAGTCGAAAATCCCGGTTGAGAAGGCGCGCGAACTGACAGAAGAACTCGCCAAGACCTCGCTCTATCACCGCACCGTTATAGTCGAGGATGCCTGTGAGGATGTTTTCCATAGACCGGCCGCCAACGCCCTTCTCAAATCTATAGAAGAACCGCGCTCCGGCGTTACATTTTTGTTTTTTGCACTGACAAGCGCAGATGTTTTGAAAACGATCGTCAGTCGCTGCCAGGTCATTGAATGTAAGGCTTCTCCGGATCTGGCCTTGCGTTCGCTCATGACCAAAAGTAACCAGACAACCAATCTCGAGAAAGACAGTCGCGATCTTCTCCTTTCCGAAAATTTGAAGCCATTTATCGGGCAATCAAGCAAAGCGTTCCACATGAACGCAATAAACTTGGCGACGGCCATGCAGGAACTTCTTGACCAGGAAGTTCCCTTTGTAGATATAGTCGATTATCTTTGTGAACAAGAACTACGAACGCTTGCCGACAAGCTTACCAATCAGGAAGAAGCGGTCAGATATGCGCGCGATTTACTAACCCTAAGTGAAGAAGTAAAACTCAAACTCTCCCATTATGTCTCTCAAAAAGCTGTGGCAGAAACGTTTGCTTTTAGTTGGACCAAATTGCGTGAAAGGCTTTTGGCAAGCCACTCTTTTGCAAGGAGCAGAAGTTGAAGGACGAAACTGTCGAGCCGAATAAAGGTTTGCCATTGGGCTCCATTATTATGCAGACGCTCATATTTCTTATGGTTTGCCTGTTTTTCGCTGTCTCGATCAAAAGTCCGGAGAACACTTCTCTCATTCCTACAGTTGGCACTGTAAAACCGGCCAATGTCACAACCGATCTTTCCGTAAACAGCCGAGTAGTGCTTGATGATGTGGCCAAAATGGAGCCGAGCAAACTTCTTGAAGCCGGGAAAATAGACGAAGCAATTGGCGAGGCCCACAGCGAACTGAAAGCACATCCAAATGATTTCCGCACCGTTATGTGCGCGGGCAACATTCTGTCGCAGGTGGGAGACAAGGACCGCGGTTTTGAACTGCTCAAAGAAAGTGTCAACCTGGCACCAGAAAGTCGTTATGTCAGACTGAATTACGCCAGTCGCCTCAATAACGCCGGACGCAAAGAAGAAGCCATTCAACAATATGCCATTCTCTGTGACAAGTTTCCCAAAGATTGGTTTGAGCCGCACTTTGAATTGAGCCGACTTTACATGGCCTCAGACAAACCAAATGAAGCAATTGTTCAACAAAGAATCGTGCTTGAAGATCAGCCCGACAATCCGATCGTGCGACAAGACATGGCATTGTGCCTTGCGGCAGCAGGGAAAGAATATGAAGCGTTTGAAGAATTCAGCAAGGCTGCTAAGACCATTAAAGATGCAAAACCTTATGCTGTTCAAGCACGAAACATTCTCGAAAAAAATCGCAACTCTAGAAGAGCAATTGGCGATATGCGCATTGAAGTTGCAACGCACAAGTCAGATGTTAAGCCACGCCTTGAATATGTTGAGTTGCTTTTGTATCTGGGTCAAAACAAAGACGCTAAACAAGCCGGAACCGATGCTCTCAAAACCTTTCCGAAGAATGCCGCTTTGCACTTACTAACTGCAGAAGCAGAAGTGAAATTAGAACAAGATGAAGACGCGCGCCAACAATTTCTCCAAGCCGCCCAGCTCACTTTTGCCAAAGAGATGGCCAATTCATCTCAAAAGAAGAAATAGCAATGGCGGAGCGCAGCGCGACCACGCGCGGACGAAGCGCCGCAGGCGCTAAGGGAGCGCATAAATAGAATGTTCCTGGAAATTATGCGCAGTAAGGTACGCGCCAAAGGTAAGCGGATAGTTTATCCGGAAGGCCTTGAAGAACGGGCTGTGCAAGCGGCTGCCCGTGTGAGGGATCAAAATTGGGCGAAGCCGATTTTGCTGGGTGCCCGCGCTGACATCGAAAAGGTGGCACGCGCACACAAACTCAATCTTGATGGCATAACTACGATTGATGCTTCCATTGATCCCGACTTCCCAAGCTATGTAGATGAATACTATGAGCTGCGCAAACACAAAGGCATATCAAAAGAAGAAGCACTTCAAAAGGTAACTCAGCCTCATTACTTTGGGGCGTTGATGGTTCGCCGCGGGCAGGCAGACGGCATGGTCAGTGGCTTAAACAGTGATACCAAGCCATTTATACCAGCATTCGAAATTATCAAATTGAAAGAAGGATTTAAGCGAGCTTCTTCCATGTTTGTGCTCGAATGGCCAGAACGACTTTTATTTTTTGCCGACTGTGCCGTCAATATAAATCCCGATGCTCAAACACTCTCAGACATCGCGCATGCCACAGCTCAGACGGTGCGCGGGTTTGGCTATGAACCACGTATTGCTTTTCTGTCCTTTTCGACTCGCGACAGTGCCAAAAGTCCTCTTGTGGATAAAATGAAAGAAGCAACCAGGTTGGCCAGAATAGATTGTCCGGACACCATCATAGATGGTGAAGTGCAATTCGATGCAGCACTTTTACCAGAAGTAGCAAGGAAAAAAGCAAAGGACAGTCCGTTTGTCGAATATGGTGCCAATGTATTCATCTTCCCTGATCTCAACTGCGGCAACATTGCCTACAAAATAAGCGAGCGCCTGGGCAAAGCAATAGCCACCGGACCCATTCTGCAGGGACTGAATAAACCCGTAAACGACATTTCC